>NZ_JBSQPW010000001.1:0-130760 GCF_055118575.1 Trichococcus sp.
TACAATTGGCGAACCATTCAGAGCCCCTTTAGGGGTTGGTTAGTAACAAAGGCTTTCAGCCGCAGAGCAAACCACCCGTTCACACGGGTGGTTTTGATTCGCTTGTTGGGTACGTTAATGTGTTGCGCACAAAAATTTGTACTTATGAAGGAATAAATTATTTGACAAAAAATGCTTGCATCCGCAAAATCTTTAAGCTATCCTTTAAATCGTAATCGTTACGATTTGTAACATGAAATCATTATCCGATTTCGGATAGTCCATTTGAGAAGGCGGAGGTTAAGAAACATGAAACGAAAAAGGTGTATGAAGTGGACGTTGTCACTATTGGGGACAACAGCATTATTGGCAGGATGCGGAGCAAACAACGAAATGGCGGTTGGAGGCGGTGCGGATACGGAGAAGGACAAGTTGCAGGTCGTAACGACATTTTATCCGATGTACGATTTTACGAAACAAGTTGCGCAGGACGATGCCGATGTGAGCCTATTGTTGGAAGCAGGAATGGAAGTCCATTCCTTTGAGCCATCGAGCCAAATGATCGCTGAAATCCAGGACGCAGATGTATTCATTTACAATAGTCCAGAGATGGAGACATGGGTCCCGGATGTACTGGCATCCCTCGATACTTCGGATATGCTGGTCATTTGTGCAAGCGAAGCGATTACACTGTTGGAGTATGAAGGCGAAGCGCACGCGCATGATCACGAGTCCGAGGAAGAAGATGCGGAAACTGGACATACCCATACAGTCGATCCGCACGTTTGGTTGGATCCTGTTTTGGCAGAGACAGAAGTAACGGCCATTGCAGAAGGATTGGCCCAAGCGGATGCGGATCATGCTGAGAATTATTTGGAAAATGCTGAAACGTATATCGGAAAACTGAATGAGTTGGATGAAGCTTACCGTGCTGCTTTTGAGGGAGCGGAAAATCGTACTTTCGTAACCCAACATGCTGCCTTCGCCTATTTGGCGGACCGCTATGATCTTGTTCAACTGGCCATAACGGGGCTGAATGCCGAAACTGAGCCGAGTGCGGCTGCTTTGGCGACACTTTCCGATTACGTGAAAGCCAACAATATTTCGCATATTTATTTTGAGAACAACGCTTCTTCACAGACCGCGGAGACGCTTGCGGAAGAGGTCGGCGTCGAATTGGCGGTGTTGAGTCCTCTCGAAGGGATCACCAAAGAGGACCAGGAAAGTGGTTCGGATTATATTTCGGTCATGCTGGATAATCTTGAAGCATTGAAGCAAAGTATCAACTGATCCAGAAGTGTTATTGCTCCTCCTTGGGACGTTTGCGTGCTATGATTTGGTTGAGAAAAGACTGCAGAAAAATTGCAGTGAAAGTCGGAAAACAGTCGAACAACATGCACTTGTTTCAGTCAATGGGAAGATATTGCCGGACAAGGAGGGAAAGGTATGTTATTTACCGATCGTAAAGAGGCCGGCATGCTGCTGGCGGAGGCTTTGGAGAAGTACCGCGGAGAAGCTATTGTTGTCTTTGCTTTGCCTCGAGGTGGAGTTCCTTTGGGTGTTGAAATCGCCAA
This sequence comes from Trichococcus sp., assembly GCF_055118575.1. Taxonomy (NCBI): domain Bacteria; kingdom Bacillati; phylum Bacillota; class Bacilli; order Lactobacillales; family Carnobacteriaceae; genus Trichococcus; species Trichococcus sp. Next base: position 1,554 of record NZ_JBSQPW010000001.1, read on the forward strand.
AAAATTGGCCGCACCGCTTGATTTACTCATCACGAAAAAAATTGGACACCCGTTCAATCCTGAGTATGCCATCGGTGCCATCACAGAAGATGCGGATCCGATCTTCATTCCGGGCGAACATGGGGTGCTGGATAAGCATTGGTTGGAATGGGAGCTGAAGCGACTTCGTCAAGAAATCAAACGGCGCAGGGAAACATATATCGGAGCAGCGAACATCCAGTCCCTCGAAGGAAAAACGGCCATCATCGTGGACGACGGCATCGCGACCGGATTCACGATGTTCGCCTCAATAGCAGCCCTCAAAAAGCGGAATCCGAAACGTATCATCGTGGCGGTTCCGGTCACGCCGGAGGATACCGCAAAAAAGATGGACCAGATGGTGGATGCAGTCGTTGCCTTGGAGCGGACGGATAACTATCTCGGAGCGGTGGGGGCCTACTATGTCCGCTTCGATCAGCTTGACGACAAGGAGGTCGTCGCCTTGCTCCGAAGTATGCATGTGAAGGAGGAGAAGGCAGATGAGTGATCCAGAAAAGGCAGTCAAGATAACCGGTGCTGGCGTCACCTTGATGGGTGATCTGGTCCTGCACAGAGACCCGAAAGGCCTTGTCATTTTTGCTCACGGCAGCGGCAGCAGCCGACACAGTGTGCGCAACAATATTCCGGGAGCCACCCACCTGTTCGAAGAAGCCGGGACACTCGAACAGGTTGCCGAGTTGGCTGCACAATGGTTCGTGAAGCAGTTTCCGGGAAAATAAGGCCGACCGAATTGATTCGGACCGGATAACAGAAATAAGCAGGATACCTTTCATATGAAGGTCGTCCTGCTTATTTTTGTGGGTATTTCAGCATGCGCGTTCACCCAACCAGGCTGATCACTCGGCTTCGGGGTTGTAGGTCCAGCCGTGGTCGTTGTGGTAAATCATCAGCTTGGACATTCCGCCGTCGACAGTGAAGTTCTGTCCGGTGATGAACCCTGCCGCATCGCTGCAGAGGAAATGGATCGTCTGCACGATATCATCCGGTACACCGACACGCCTGACAGGATGCTGCAGCAGATCCGCTGCCTCGTACTGAGGGTGGTAATCCTCCTCATTATGGAAGGAACCCGTGTCGATCCACCCTGGGCTGATGGAATTGATACGGGCTTTCCCGGCCAATGAAATACTGAGGGCGTGCGTCAAGGAAAGAATGCCACCTTTAGCTGCCGAGTAACTTTCGGTATCCTTTTGCGACATGAAACCGCGGCTTGATGCGATGTTCACGACCGAGGCGTCAGCTGTGAACACCGGTAAAAACAAGCTCGTCAACAGGTACGGAGCCGTGACGCCCAAAGCCATGACGTAATTGAAGTCCTGGTAGGAGCACTGCGACAAGATTCCTTTTTTGCTGACGCAGGCGTTGTTCACCAGATAATCGACTCTGCCAAAGCGTTGCTTGACGGCTTCGGCAAAAGCATACAGGACATCTTCCATTGCGATATCCCCGTGATGGAAATACACGTCGCCCGCTTCGCAATGCGAAACGATTTTGTCCCCGGCTTCTTTATCCGTATCCACGAATGCGACAGCGGCACCCGCATTCAAAAAAGATTCTACCGTGGCCCGACCGATGCCTTTCGCCCCGCCGGTCACCACGACCACACGATTTTGAAAATCCATATTCCATTCCTCCCTACTGATTGCTTTTTCGATTCTATCGCGCCCGGACTACAGCGAAAGCTTCAGCGATACCGGGCAATGGTCGCTGCCGAAGATATTTTCATGGATGTCCGCGTCGACCAATACATCCTTCAAAGATTCTGATACGAGGAAGTAGTCGATCCGCCAACCGGCATTGTTTTTGCGGGCATTGAAGCGATAGCTCCACCAGGAATATCTGCCTTCCGCATCCGGATGGAAATGGCGGAACGTGTCGATGAAACCATTGGCGACCACTTCGCTGAATTTGGCGCGTTCCTCGTCCGAAAAGCCCGCGTTTTTGCGGTTCGTTTTCCAATTCTTCAGGTCGATGTTTTCGTGGGCGACGTTGAGGTCACCGCAGACGATGACTGGTTTTGTCGTTTCCAACCCTTTTAGATAAGCCAGAAAGGCGGTTTCCCAGGCCATCCGGTAATCCAACCGCTTCAGCTGCTCCTGGGAATTGGGCGTGTAGACGGTGACCAAAAAGAAATCGCCATATTCCAAAGTGATGACGCGACCTTCCGAATCGTGTTCACCTATGCCTATACCTAACCTTACAGCAAGAGGCGTGTGCTTTGTGAAGATGGCCGTACCGGAATAGCCTTTGCGATCCGCATAATTCCAATAGGATTCATATCCTGGGAAAGTAAGCTCAATCTGACCTTCCTGCAATTTTGTTTCCTGCAGACAGAAGAAATCAGCATCGAAATCCGAAAAAACATCCGCAAAATTCTTGTTTACGATAGCCCTCAAGCCATTGACATTCCATGAGACAAATGTCAGTTCCATTTTGTTTCCACCTTCCTTAACGCAATGCAATCGTATAGTAGAGGAACAGGATGAAGATGATCAGATTGATGGTGGACAGTGTCCACTTCATCTTCGGCTCCGGGATGTTCAGCGCAAAAACCGTTCCGACGATCGGCAAAAACAGCGCCAATACCAGCGATGTAGTGGATACCGAACCGGGATCTTTAGTAGTGAAGAGGTAAAGCGGATAAATGATGGACAATAAAGTGAATGTGATGCCATTTCTGGTTTGTTTCGGTTGCATGAAGCAGCCTCCTTTTTCTGTTATCTGTCATATTTTACCATACCCAAGCGGTTGAATCGCATGCAAGAAGACTGGAGCAGGGACAAAAAATAGTGCAATGTGACAAAGTGTTTCAAATTCATTAAAATGTAAATTTTTTCATAAACTTGTGTTAAAATAGCATGAACAGGTGCGGAAATGTTTTTGGTTAAATTTTGATTAATCTTTGATTAGAAAAATATAATTAATTGCTGCCGCTTACTAATTTGATACAAATCGGTATCAAGTGATGTTAAAATGGACTACATAATAAAATTAGTGGGTGAAATGCATGTTGGGGACGGAAATAAAACAACAGTTTCCTGAAACGATTGTTAAAGAAAACGAAAAATTATCACATTATACATACACAAAAACAGGTGGCCCGGCGGATGTGTTGGTCTTTCCTAAAACAAAAGATGAAGTTGCGGCAATCGTCGCATGGGTGAACGAGAAAAAAGTGCCTTTGACGGTATTGGGCAATTCCAGCAATGTCATCATCAAGGATGGTGGCATTCGCGGCATCGTCATGATCCTGACGGAAATGGATCACATGGAAGTGAAGCGTCATCGTTTGATCGTTCAAAGCGGTGCACGCCTGATCGATGCTTCCCGGATGGCATTAGCTGAGCGGCTGAGCGGCTTGGAATTCGCTTGCGGCATTCCCGGCAGCGTCGGTGGAGCAGTCTACATGAATGCCGGAGCCTATGACGGTGAGGTTGAAGAAGTCATCGAATCGGTAGTGGTGATCACACGCGAAGGCGAAATCAAAACATATGCGAAGGATGAACTTGACTTTTCCTATCGCCACAGCAAACTGCAGGAAACGAATGAAATCGTTCTGGAAGTCGTTTTCCATCTGGAAAAAGGCAAGTACGAAGCGATCAAAGACCGAATGGATGAATTGACAGCTTTGCGCGAATCGAAGCAGCCGTTGGAATATCCTTCCTGCGGCAGTGTCTTCAAACGACCAACTGGCTATTTCACAGGAAAATTGATCCAGGAAGCAGGACTGCAAGGCTTGATTTGGGGTGGTGCACAGGTGTCGATGAAGCATGCAGGCTTCATCGTGAACATCAACCAGGCTACAGCGACCGACTACATTGAACTGATTGCACATATTAAAGAAGTCATAATGGAACATTATGGCGTGCCATTGGAAACGGAAGTCCGGATCATCGGAGAGGATACAGTGGGAAGCGTATAGGTTAAAAGAAGGCTGGGTGTGAACATTCAGCTCTTTTTTGGATAGCACTCAATTATTTTTTTGAATATAACGAAGGAGGATAGCCATGCGAAGACCACTGATATCTTTTCAGAACTTTAGTTTCACCTATTCAGATCAAAAGGAACCGACGTTGGAAGAACTGAATGTCACCATCTATGAAGGAGAAAAAATACTTGTGCTCGGCCCTAGCGGCTCCGGGAAAACGACCTTTGCCCGTTGCCTCACAGGCGTGTTGCCGAGCGAAGAAAACGGCGATGCGATCGGAAACATCCTCTTTCACCATCAGGTAGATCAGACAGTAGCCCCCTTTGAAGATTTTCTTCCGAATGAAATGAAATTGGTTAAGAACAGTCTGATTCCCCACGCAGATCAAATGGGAAAATTTGGATTGAAGCAACAGATTCCGTTCCGTACAGCGGAAGATTTGAAGAAAATGGATAATTGGCATGCCTTTTTGAAGAAACGCCCTTATCTGAAGCGCAGTTTTATGAAATTATCGGAACAGCAACTAGGTGATATCACAATGGCCGGCATTTCATTGGATGGCAAACCTTTAATTTTATTCGATGAGCCATTGGCGAATTTGGACCCGAACTCCGGGGATTTGGCAATGAAATTCATTGAAGATCTTCACCGAGTCAGCGACACGACCGTCATCATCATCGAACATCGGCTGGAGGATGTCTTGGCACAACCAATCGACCGTATCCTGCTTTTTTCCGGCGGGCGGATCATCGCAGATGCGACGCCGGAAGAGATACTCCGCACGGAAATTTTGAGCGATATCGGCATCAGGGAACCACTTTACATCACGGCCATGCGCTATGCAGGAGTCGATCTGGACAATGTCCGGGAGCTCGCGAATGTGAAAAAGGTGAACGGGCCGCAATTAAAGCAGCAAATGGAAAGCTGGTTAAATTATCTGCCGCAATTCAGGTATCCCGATTATGATGAAGTGCTTCTGGAACTGGATGGCTTGTCGTTCAAGTATCCTTGGAACGACGAAGATATCGTCGACGGAGCCTATCTCCGCATCTACAAAGGAGAAATGCTCAGTTTGGTCGGTGCAAACGGCGCCGGCAAATCGACGCTTTCCCGTTTGATGACCGGAGAGGAAAAACCGCAAAGTGGCCGTATCTACTGGAAAGGCCATGAAGTCAGTGTCATCGATGCAGGTGAAGCGGAAAACTATGTCGGCTACGTTCCGCAGAACCCGAAAGACAGTCTTTCACAAGAAACCGTGTATGAAGAGATTGCTTTGAAGCTGAAACAGCGCAATATGCCTGAGGAAGAGATCGAAAGGAAAGTCGATGAAGTTGCAAAAGTTTGCGGACTGCAATACATCAAATATTTGCCGTTATCGATGCTGAGTTTCGGTCAGCTGAAGCGGGTTTCGATTGCAGCCGTGTTGGCGTTGGATCCGGAGTTGATTATCTTGGATGAGCCGGCAGCGGGACAGGATTTCAGCCATTACAAAGACATTATGCATTTTCTCCAGCGGATCCATCAGAACGGTGTGACCGTTGTGATCGTAACGCATGATATGCACTTGATGCTGGAATACACACGCAGAGCGGTCGTCATGGCCAAAGGGAAGATTGTGGCTGATACGAGTTCAGCCTTTGTCCTGATCAATCCGAGGTTGATCCAGATCGCCTCATTGAAGGAGACCACCTTGTTCACCTTCGCAAACCAGATCGGAATGACGGACCCTTATTCCTTTACGGAAAAATTTGTCTACTACGATCGGGCCGCGCGCCTTTTCTGATAAAATTCATATAAGTCCCTAACGCCAGGATGCTGATTTCTGGCGTTTTTTGCACGGGTTTCACTATAAATGGGACAGCTTCTTATATAATAATCGTGTTATATGTTAACATGAAAGTATTGAGTGCCGCTGGGCAATGGAAGTCTGCTGTATTATGCTTCGACAAATTAATGACAAAGGCGTGAGAAAATGACTGATAAACCGATCATCACTTTGGAGAATGTAAAAAAAGTGTACGATGATGAAACTGTGTTGCACGATATTAACTTTGAGCTAGAAAAAGGCAAATTCTATACTCTGTTGGGCCCCTCCGGCTGTGGAAAAACAACAATCCTGCGTTTGATAGCCGGCTTCGCGGACGCATCGGAAGGCGTCATCAAAATCAATGGCGAAACCGTAAATCACATTCCAGCGAACCGACGCAAAGTCAATACGGTTTTCCAGGACTATGCCTTATTTCCCCACATGAATGTTTTCGATAACATTGCATTCGGATTAACGATCAAGAAAATGCCTAAGGACCAAATCATACAAAAGGTGAAAGAAGCCTTAAAAATGGTCCAACTTGAAGGCTATGAAAACCGTGAAATCAGTGAAATGTCTGGCGGCCAACAACAGCGGGTTGCAATCGCCAGAGCGATAGTCAACGAACCGGATGTGTTGCTCCTGGATGAACCCTTGTCGGCGTTGGACTTGAAATTGCGCACGGACATGCAATATGAACTTAGGGAATTGCAACAGCGTCTTGGCATCACTTTCATTTTTGTCACGCATGATCAGGAAGAAGCATTGGCCATGAGCGATTGGATATTTGTCATGAACAAGGGTGCAATTGTCCAGAGCGGAACGCCTGTCGACATTTACGACGAGCCGATCGATCGATTCGTCGCAGATTTCATCGGTGAAAGTAATATCGTTCCGGGTACGATGGTTGAGGACTTTAAAGTCCGTTTCGTAGGCAAAGAGTTCGAATGTTCCGATGCCGGAATCACGCCGGGTGAAAAAATCGAAATCGTCATCCGACCGGAAGATTTGGAACTGACGTCTGTCGAAAATGGGAAATTGGTCGTGAATATTGATACACAACTGTTCCGCGGCGTCCACTACGAGATCATCGGCTACGACAAGGATGGAAACGAGTGGATGATCCACTCCACTAAAAGTGCAGAAATCGGCAAAGATGTCGGGCTTCATTTCGGGCCACAGGATATCCATGTCATGCGTCTGGGCGAATCCGAAGAAGAGTTCGATGCCCGTCTCGAAAGCTATGAAGAGTAGGGGGAAGAGCTATGACGAAAAATTCTAGAGCGTTCTATTCCGTTCCTTATTTACTGTGGCTGGGACTGTTTGTGATTTCCCCGATGTTGTTGATCCTGTATCAATCCTTTTTCGATATCACCGGGGCCTTCACGTTTTCCAACTACGCGACCTATTTCAGTTCGGGAAATTATCTGCGGATGACCTTGAATTCGTTCCTTTATGCGCTCATCATCACCCTCGTCACGTTCCTGATCAGTTATCCGACCGCTTTGTTCCTGAGTCGGACGAAGCACAAGCAGCTTTGGCTGTCCCTGATCATTCTGCCTACATGGATCAATCTCTTGCTCAAGGCCTATGCATTCATCGGCTTGTTCAGCCAGAGCGGGACGGTCAATCAATTCCTTGGCTTCATGGGGATAAGTCCGCAGCAAATCCTGTTCACCGACTTCAGTTTCATTTTTGTCGCGGCTTATATCGAGCTGCCATTCATGATCCTGCCGATCTTCAATTCGATCGAAGAACTGAAGCCGTCACTTATCGTAGCCAGCGAAGACTTGGGTGCGACAAGGATGCAGACTCTGACGAGGGTCATCTTTCCTTTGACGTTGAGCGGCGTGCGCAGCGGTTTCCAGGCTGTTTTCATTCCATCGCTGTCGTTGTTCATGCTGACGCGGCTGATCGGGGGAAACCGGGTAATCACGTTGGGAACCGCTGTGGAACAACATTTTCTCGTCACCCAGAACTGGGGGATGGGATCCACGATTGGCGTCATCCTGATCATCAGCATGATCGCTATCATGACTGTTACGAGCGAAAAAAAGAAGAAGGGCAGGGGATCTAAATGAAGGGAACAGCCAACACGAAGTGGAACAATGCCTTTCTTGGACTCGTTTTTACGATTCTGTACCTGCCGATCTTTTATCTGATTTTTTATTCGTTCAATGCCGGCGGGACCATGAACGATTTTACCGGCTTCACCTGGGAGCATTACCAAGCCGTATTTGAAGATACGCGTTTGATCGGCATCGTTTTGAATACCTTCTTAGTGGCCTTGCTTTCGTCCCTTATCGCGACTGCTATAGGAACGATGGGTGCAATTTTCATATACTACACGAAAAAGCGTAATAGAAAGAATATGCTCTTGAGCCTGAACAACGTGCTGATGGTTTCACCTGATGTCATCATCGGTGCCAGCCTACTGATCCTGTTCACGATGCTCGGCTTTTCGTTGGGATTTTCATCTGTACTGCTCTCGCATATTGCGTTTTCGATTCCGATCGTCGTACTGATGGTACTGCCGAAACTTTATGAGATGAATGATTCGATGATCAGCGCGGCTCAGGATCTGGGGGCCAGCAGCGGTCAGGTTTTCAGCAGAATCCTGATCCCTAGTATCACTCCCGGAATCCTGAGCGGCTTCTTTATGGCCTTTACCTATTCCTTGGATGATTTTGCGGTGACTTTTTTCGTGACTGGGAATGGCTTCACTACTTTAGCGGTGGAAATCTATTCGCGGGCGCGCCGTGGAGTCAGCCTGGAAATCAATGCCCTCAGTGCGCTGATGTTCCTGTTTACGCTGCTTTTGGTCCTGGGCTACTATTTCATTCAACAGTACGGGCACAATAAGCATGCGCAGCAAATGAAGGCGATCGGAAAAAGCGCCGATTCGGAACGGATGGTGAAAAGAGGATGAAAAAATTAATGGGAATGGCGGCTGTTATCTTGCTTGCTTGTGCGGCAATCGCTTTTGGAATCAACGCTTTGAACAGAGCGCAAGGCTTTTCGGACGGGAATACGCTGACAATCTACAACTGGGGTGATTATATCGAACCGGAGCTTATTACGAAATTCGAGGAGGAGACTGGCTACAAAGTTTCTTATGAGACGTTCGATTCGAATGAGGCGATGTACACCAAAGTAAAACAAGGTGGAACGGCTTACGATCTGAGTATCCCTTCAGAGTACATGATCGACAAGATGGCCGAAGAGGACTTGCTGATCGAATTGGACCATTCGAAGATCAAGGGTCTGGAGAACATCGATCCGCGCTTCCTGGATTTGCCTTTCGATGAAGGCAACAAATATTCCATTCCTTATTTCTGGGGAACTTTGGGCATCATCTATAACGATAAATTGGTGACGAAGGTGCCGACTTCATGGTCCGATTTGTGGAATCCGGACTATGCGAACAGTCTGCTTTTGATCGATGGAGCGCGAGAAGTGATGGGGCTGGGCCTCCAAAGTGAAGGGTACTCATTGAACGAGACAGACCCGATCATTTTGGGAGAAATCGCTGAGAAACTAAAAAGTATCACGCCAAACGTGAAGGCAATCGTTGCTGATGAAATCAAGATGTATATGATCCAGGAGGAAGCGGCCATCGCAGTCACTTTCTCGGGCGAAGCCAGCGAGATGCTTTGGGAAAATGAAAATCTTCATTACGTGATCCCTGAGGAAGGCTCCAATCTTTGGTTCGACAACATCGTCATACCGAAGACAGCCCAGAATATCGACGGCGCGTATGCCTTCATCAACTTCATGCTGGAACCGGAAAACGCAGCCATCAACGCGGAATATGTCGGCTACGCCACACCGAACCGAATCGCAATCGAACTGATGGATCCCGAAATCACGAGCGACGAGCAATTCTACCCTTCCAACGAAATCATGGACAAACTCGAAGTCTACGAAAACTTGGGAGCCAAAACCTTGGGGACGTACAATGACTTGTTTCTTGAAATCAAGATGTACAGGAAATAATATTTAAAATATTCGAGATGACGTGAACCCGCGTCGGGACTCCCCGCCAAAGAGGTTTTCGCGGGGAATCTCGTGTTGTCCGTAGCCGTTTTTCCCCGCCAAGTTGGTTTCGGTGGGGTTTCTGAACGGGATTTGAACTGATTTAACCCGCCAAAATGCTTTTGGCGGGTTTCTTGAGCATAAATTCAATTCCTGGAGAAAACTATTGACTTGATCTTTAGGTTAAGAGATAAGATTGCATAGAGACATACAAGAATTTATTGAAACAGGAGAGGATAAAATGCAAATACAAGTGCAAGATAACTCGCATACCGTTGTATTTATGCTGAATAATAGTGCTGCAGCAGAGTCACTCTATAATCAGCTGCCGCTGAAAATAAGGGTGGAGAATTACGGGAACAACGAAAAAATATTTTATCCGCCGACAAAGCTGAATACCAGCAACACTCCAAGTGCAGAAGGCCCTGCCGACACACTTGCATATTTTGAACCTTGGGGGAATGTCGTCATGTATTATGGCAGCTTTGGGCGTTATCGGGGATTATATGATTTGGGGAGAGCTGTTTCAGGGGGAGAAAACATCAAAAATTTGACGGGGGAAATCTCTGTTGCTAAGGTTTCTGATTGAAATCAGTTGGGATGCATTGGTTTGGTGGCCGCTTTCAGACTATTCTTAAACAGTCGGTTCAAGAAATTACGCTTCACAATACGTGCTGGGATGTGCTATCATTAAAATAAGATTAAAAGGAAAGAGGGGAATTTCTTGACTAAATTCATCAGTACAGACAAAGCGCCCGCAGCGATCGGACCATATTCGCAAGGAACAAGAAAGAACGGCTTCATCTTCTCATCCGGTCAATTGCCGATCGATATGGAAACGAAGGAGCTTGTAACCGACCCTGCAGCAGCGACGACTGCCAGCCTCAACAATGTGCTGACGATCATCAAAGCGGGCGGCGGTTCGTTGGAATCAATCGTGAAAGTCAATGTTTTCGTGAAGGATATCAATGATTTCGACGCCATCAACGGCGCGTACACTGCCTTCTTCGGCGAACACAAACCAGCCCGTTCTTTGGTGCAGGTTGCCGCATTACCGAAAGATGCCGTCATCGAAATCGAAGCCATCGCTGCAAAAGACTAACACTAATAAAGAAGAACAGCTGTCTCCGAGTGAGATAGCTGTTCTTCTTTTATTTGATAGGATTGTGTTCTGGCTGTCCGATTCTTTCGAGTTATCGGACATTCCTGGCAGTTACGCGGACACAGCACGCTGAATATCAGGTCTATCAATTAGGAGAGAGACGTCCGTCATTCGAACGGATTCACTTTGACAGGTGCTTGGTCGTCCACCCATTCCGGCTTGATTTCCAGCTGCTGGCCGAAGATCATCATTTTCAGGCGGACGCCTTCGCGGGTGGCGGCGAGGCCGCCCAAGCCGGTTTCACGCAAAGAGGCGGGAAGGTTTTTGCCGACTTTGCGCATTGCTTCGATCACATCATCAGCGGGGATCTTGTTCGTCAGCCCGGCCAAGGCCATATCGGCGCTGATCAGGGCATTGACCGCACCGATCGCATTGCGCTTGACGCAAGGAATCTCGACAAGCCCGGCAACCGGATCACAGACGAGGCCGAGCAGATTGCTGATGGCCATCGCCATCGCTTCCGATGCCTGTTCAGGCGTACCGCCAGCGATTTCAACCGCGGCAGCTGCGGCCATTCCGGAGGCGCTGCCGACTTCGGCTTGGCAGCCTCCAGCGGCACCGGAAATCATCGCGTTATTGGCGATCACCATACCAAAGCCGCTGGCGCAGAAAAGCATTTGAACCATCTGATCTTCGGTCAGACCCAATTTGTCTTTGATGGCGAACATTACACCGGGCAATGTCCCGGACGAGCCGGCAGTCGGAGTGGCGCAGATGATGCCTAAGGAAGCATTGACTTCGTTCGTGGCGATGGCGCTCTCCACCGCGATCAGCAGATCATCGCCGGAAAGCGTTTTGCCGCGTTGGCGGTAGTTCCGCAGTTTCACGGCTTCACCGCCTGTCAACCCAGTGGGGGAAAACACGCCATCACCAGCCAAACCTTTTTCGACTGCGGCTTTCATGACTTGGTAATTGTTGCGCATCTGTTCCCAAATTTCCGTACGCGTTCGATGGCTCTTGGCCATTTCCTGCAGCAGCATCAATTCGGAAATCGGTTTGCCGCTTTCCTCCGCGGCTCTCACCAGGTCTGCTATTTTATTGTACAAAGCGAAATTCCTTCTTTCCTAACTGATCAATATCGCCTTTTCGATGAAAGGCAAATCGTTGATTTCATAGATCATTTCTTTGGTGGGGACCGTATCCAGATAAAGGACAACCCATTCGGTATCCTTTTCCCTGAAGATGCGGATGTCCTGCAACGGATAGCCTTTGGACGCGAAATAGTTCTGCCATTCCGCTTCGCTGTAAAGATGGTATTGGAGCGTATTCTGATGGATGAAATAGATAGGCAGATGCGCATCCAAACGCATCGAAAAGTTGTCGATAGCGACATGGTTCAGAACGATAGAACCGCCCCCGATGGAGCTACCCGTAACGGAAATTTTTTTCTTGTCCCGCTCCAACACCATTGTAGCTGTATTCGGATGGCCCACGGGAGATTCGCCGATTTCTTCGATGAACGTCACCGCGATTTTTTGGGAATCTGCCATCTTCAGGGATTGCGGAATCATCGGATCATCTGCCGCAAAACCAAGTATGCCGCCGAGGATGGCGAAATCGGTTCCGTGCCCGAGATGGGTATCCGAGAACGACTCGTAGTAATGGATCGTGACCTTTTTCGGCTTAACCTCGAATAGTTGTGCTGCCGCTTTCCCCAACGCCAAGGCGCCTGCGGTATGCGAACTGGAAGGGCCGACCATCACCGGCCCGATGATATCGAAAATGCTTCTGAATGTATGGCTCATGACGATCCCCTTTCTCTATTGCTTGATGAAAGCTTGCCTCTCATTATAGCGAAAAGGCTGTCGGAATGACAGAATGCACGGCTGTTTTTTCACCGGATTTTAATGGCTTTTTAACGGAGTATCCGCTGCCAATCATAGTAACGCTTCCTTTCCGTATGATATAATGACCTCATCATCCTGAAAGGAATGCGTGAGAAAATGGAACTAAAAGAACTGGTTGGATTAAAAGCTGCAGAATATATCAAAGACGGAATGACAGTTGGTCTGGGAACGGGCTCGACTGCTTACTATTTTGTGAAGGAAATCGGCAGACGTGTGAATGAGGAAGGATTGAAGATCACTGGGGTGACGACTTCCATCCAAACGAAGGAATTGGCTGAGTCGCTAGGGATTCCATTAAAGAGCGTGGATGAAGTGAGCTGCATCGATATCACGGTGGATGGAGCCGATGAAATCAGTGAAGATTTCCAAGGAATTAAAGGCGGCGGTGGCGCTTTGCTGTTTGAAAAAATTGTTGCTGACAATTCCAAGAAAGTCATCTGGATCGTTGACGAAAGCAAGATGGTGAAACATCTGGGGGCCTTCCCGTTGCCGGTCGAAGTCGTCTGCTACGGATCGATCCAACTGTTCAATAAATTCAATGAAAAAGGCTACAATCCGGAATTCCGCAAGACAACAACCGGGGACTATTATTTGACGGATGAGAAAAATAACATCATCGATCTGCATCTGGGCGAAATTTTGGATCCGAAGGCGCTTGCGGAGGAACTGATCCATCTGACCGGCGTTGTGGAACACGGTTTGTTCCTGGATTGTGTGGACACTGTTTTGGTAGGGACAAAAGATGGCGTGAAAGTAATCGAAGCAAAAAGGTAAGCTGCAACTTAAGAACCCTAAACGTTTTGCGTTGTGCTTGATAGGCAAAAAGTCGGATTCAAATGGAGGAATAACCTATGAGAATGGTAGATTTAATTATCAAGAAACAAGAAGGCAAAGCATTGACGAAAGAAGAAATCCGTTTTATAATCAACGGCTACACGGACGGGTCGATTCCTGATTATCAGATGAGTGCCTGGGCGATGGCCGTCTTTTTTCAGGATATGACCGATGAGGAACGGATGGAATTGACGATGGCGATGGCGGAGTCCGGCGATCAGATCAATCTTTCCGCCATCGCGGGAATCAAGGTCGACAAACATTCAACCGGCGGCGTCGGCGATACAACGACGCTTGTGCTGGCTTCCTTGGTCGCCAGTTGCGGCGTGCCGGTGGCGAAAATGAGCGGACGCGGACTGGGACACACAGGCGGTACCTTGGATAAGCTCGAATCGATCCCTGGTTTCCATGTCGAAATCGATGAAGCGACTTTCGCATCCATCGTGAACGAAAACAAGGTCGCCGTCATCGGCCAATCCGGCAATCTCTGTCCGGCTGACAAGAAATTGTATGCGCTGCGGGATGTGACAGGAACCGTGAACTCCATGCCGCTGATTGCCAGTTCGATTATGTGCAAAAAAATTGCAGCCGGTGCGGATGCGATCGTGCTCGACGTCAAAACTGGAGCGGGCGCGTTCATGAAGACGGAAGAGGATGCGCGGGCACTTGCCCATGCGATGGTCAAAATCGGCAATCTGGCCGGCCGCAAAACGATGGCGATCATTTCCGACATGAGCCAGCCTTTGGGCGTGGCGGTCGGGAATGCCTTGGAAGTCGAAGTGGCAATCGAAACGCTGAAGGGCAACGGCCCGAAAGACTTGGAAACACTCTGCATCGAATTGGGTAGCCAGATGGTCTTTTTGGGCGGAAAAGCGGCTGATTTGGCTGAAGCCCGTGAACTGGTTACAGAAAACCTCCGTAACGGCAAAGCGTTGGATAAATTCAAGGTTTTTGTTGCTTCCCAAGGCGGAAATCCGGGAGTCGTGGATGATTGTTCATTGATGCCGCAAGCCTCGCGCCAACAGGATGTCTTGGCTGTAGCATCCGGGTACGTGACAGAAATTATTGCGGATGACATCGGCGTGGCCGCGATGCTGTTGGGGGCAGGGCGCGCCACGAAAGAAAGCACAATCGATTTGGCGGCCGGACTGAGGATTCTGAAAAAAGTCGGCGATCCGGTCGAAAAAGGCGAAGCGATTGTCAGGATGTACGCCAATGAAGCAGATTTCGGCCCGGCCGAAAAATTGATCCAGGAAGCCTACTCCATCGGCGATGAAAGAAAAGAAATCACCCTGATCCACGGCATCGTTACGGATTGAGGAGGCTGTCCTGAAAAGGACAATCTCAGTAACTTAGGTAATTTTATAACTGTTAAAAAAAGCGAGGATGCATGATGCATTCCCGCTTTTTTTGATTGCAAGGCACGAGGCCGAATTGTCGGATGTTCCGCAGCTATTCGATAATTTCGGTCCGACATGGGGCCAAATTGTTGAATGCTTCTCGACATTCGATAATCTCGGCTTAATCCGGAATCGAATTGTCGGATCTACCTCACCTATTCGACAATTTGGACCACCGCACTGAGCATATCTTCTGAATTCTGATCGCCTCCTTTCGCCGAGGTTCGCTGGAGAGCAAAAGCAAACGCACAGAATTGTTTACGGATAACAGCAAAGAAGCAACCGGCACGCGCTCCGGTTGCTTCTTTGCTGCTCCGGCTGAGTTGCCGGCGGATATTTGCCCTCACTACTGGTCGAAGGATACGTTCGTGATGTCCTTGCTCATGTTCATCAGGTCGCTCACCAGATCCTTTTTCTTGTAGTAGTGCGGCAAATCGATCCCATAGATGACGATGTAGTTCGGCTGTTCGCTCTCCGGATTCTCGATCAGGAACTTCATGTCCGAAGTCTCGATGTTGTTTTCGGAAAGGAACAATTCGATCGCCTTTTTCAGATCCTGGCGCCGATAATGGATCTCAACATGCAGACCGCCTATGGAAGTCCGGATTTTTTTGATGATGTGCAGCACGACGTAAAGGATCAGGCAGCCGATGAATGCAAGGAAATAATAGCCCATCCCGACGGCAATCCCGAGTCCGGCGACCGTCCAGATCGTTGCCGCAGAGGTCAGGCCGGTGACTGTATCCCGTTTAGTGATGAGGATCGTGCCCGCACCCAAGAAACCGATACCGCTCACGATCTGGGCGATGATGCGGGTGAAGTCGACCGTGATGCTGGATGCCACATCCGGATTGGCGATCGCCAGGTTCAGGCTGTAGTAGCCGATTTCGACCTGGATCAAGGTGATCAGACAGGCAGAAACCGAAACGATGATGTTCGTCCGCAGTCCGGCTGCTTGGCGATTTTCTTCGCGTTCATAGCCGATGACGCCTCCGACAAATACCGCCGCAAGCAAACGCATCGTTATTTCCAATGTGCTGATGGAATACACAGCAGTTCCCCCTTTCATAATAAGTCATTCTCTCTATTCTAATGCATAGGTTGTCCTCTGTAAAAGGAAATGGCGATTTTCTGAAAATGTGAAGAAACAAGCCGATGCTTCCGCCAAGATGTGATAAAATGAAACACGAAGTATGAATATTTGGTTAGAGGAGTGACAATATGCCTAAAAAAGAATGGCTGGCGGGGATGAAGGCCATTTATCCGGTCTGTTTCGGTTATATTCCGATGGGGTTGGCCTGCGGGGTCTTGCTGCAGCAAGCCGGCTATCACTGGCTGGCTGTCGTGCTGATGAGTCTGCTCATCTACGGTGGCGCTGCGCAGTTCATGATCGCTTCGATGACAGTTGCCGGGGCAGGTCTACTGGAAATGGTCATCATGATTTTTTTCATCAATTTAAGGCACTTGTTGATGAGTTCCAGTTTAGCCCATAGGATCCGCGAGAAGAGCACAGCTTTCAGTATGTTCTTTGCACAGACGATCACCGATGAGTCGTTTGCCGTCAATACGCTTTATTTCAAATCCGATGGCCTGTGGAATCCGACGAAAGCGATCGCTGCGAACGTGACGGCTTACGCTACCTGGATCTTGAGCACCGGAATCGGAGCGATGGCCGGCAAGAGCATTGCTTTGTCGCCGATCGTGATGAACTATATCCTGATCGCGATGTTCATCTTTCTGCTCGTTTCGCAGATTGAGAACCGCATCGTGTTCTGGACGGCGGTATTTTCCGGGATCACAGCAGTCGTGCTGATGAACCTGTTGCACCATAATATCGCAATCGTCCTGACATCGATCTTGGCTTCGGGATTCGGGCTCTATCTGCAGAACATAAAAGACGAAAAGGAGGGGATTTTGCGTGGATGATAAAGCATTGTGGCTCATTTTGGGAGGCGGCTTGGTGACATTTTTGCCAAGATGGCTACCGATTGTCGCCTTGAAGAATGCGCGGATTCCGATCTGGTTCCAGAAATGGATGAGCTTCCTTCCGGTATCGATTTTTGCGGCTTTGATCGCTTCGGATATCTTTTTCTGGGAGGGCATCGTTTCCCTGAATGCATTTGAAAACGCCAAACTGTTGCCGTCGCTCGTTACAGCTCTAGTGGCCTATTATTCGAAAAACATGATCCTTTCCGTTATCGTCGGCATTGTGTCCATCAGTCTTATGGTGTGGGTTCTTTAATGTTTTCGCCATCGTATTATCATTATTCTGTTGACATACTTTTGTTTGTTGATTATGATGAATGCATAAGAGAAGAGGAGGCAGTCACAATGAAAACGATCACGCGTGTAACAGCAACGAACGGAATAAGCTGGCAAAGCCGCATAGAGTAGGTTGATCGTGTGACAGAACTGTCCATAGATGCAACCTCAGATTCGATCTGGATTAGCGTCTATGCGGATTTTTCCTTCTTTTGCAATTTTAGGAATAGATTGCCGCAAAGACTTTTAGGGTCTCTGCGGTTTTTTTGCATCCAAAAAACGCTTTTTTGATCCGGATCGGGATGTGCAAGGAAAACCAAAATTCAAAAAACGGAGGAATAGTGATGATGAAAAATGGGATAAAAAACATGCTGCGGATGGGTTCGGTATTGGTGATCGGGTTATTGGCTGCTTGCGGAAACACGGCTTCGGAGAGTGATTCTTCGGCAGCGACGACGGAAAGCGAACAGGATCAGGTGTACATCGGCATCCTGCAATTGACGACCCATCCTGCTTTGGATCAGATCACGGAAGGCATCCTGGATGAATTGGCGGCGGCCGGCTATGTCGACGGCGAGAATGCCACCATCGATTTCCAAAATGCGCAGGGTGATCAGGCGAACATGAAATCGATCGCCGAAAGTTTCGTCAGCCACGATGCGGACATCATGATCGGTGTTGCGACACCTGCCGCGCAAGCGCTGAAGAATGCTTCTGATGAGATTCCGGTGATTCTGGGCGCGGTCCAGGATCCGGTCGGCGCCGGCTTGGTCGAATCCTTGGAAGCTCCCGGCAGCAATGCGACGGGTCTGTCGAACCGGACACCATCCGACGAACAGATGACATTGATCAAACAATTCCTGCCGGAAGTCGCAACAATCGGCATCATGTACACGACTGCCGAAGACAATGCGGTCATCTCTGGACAACGCGCGGAGCAGGCAGCAGCGGATCTTGGGTTTGAAGTTGTCACGAAAACGATCACGACTTCGAACGACATCGCCCAAGCAGCAGAAAGCCTTGCCAAAGAAGTGGACGCGATCTATGTACCGAATGATAATGTCATCGCAAGCGGTATGCCAACCTTAGTGGATGTAGCCGATTCATTTGGCATCCCGGTATTCCCGGCGGCCGACACAATGGTGAAAGACGGCGGCGTTGCGACTTTTGCACCTAGTCAATACGGTATGGGTACGCAAATCGGCCAAATCGCGGTCGACATCCTGAAGGGCGCGGATCCTGCAACGTATCCGGTCCAACTGGTCAAAGAGAATTCCGTTTACATCAACCAAGCAAAAGTGGACGAACTGGGTTTGAAGATTCCGGAAGAAGTCAAAGCCGATGCGGTGTTTGTGGAATTGGCTGAATAATTGTTGTTTATGACGGAGCTCATCCAATTGCGGATGGGCTTCTTTTTTAGGTCTGGTACTGGAAAAGGGATTGCTGAGGTTCCCGGAAGCCGCGCAATGCTTGCGTGTCGGTTGAACGCATGAAGTGTTAGTGGGAACAGCAGACGAATGCCTGATATGTCGACTGAACGGATCAAGAGTTGCCGCGAACAGTCAAGATATATCGAGTACGTTGACTGAACGGCTCAAGTGTTACCCCGAAAAGCAAACGGAATCCCAATTTGTCGGTTGTTCATGCGTAAATCCAAAAGTACAGCCGACAGCAATCCCGACTGCATGCGCCCGATCCGACAAACACCCACCAAACAAAAACGCGCCAGCGAACGGTATCATCCTACCGTTCGCTGGCGCGCTATTCATTTAGTCAAGAATCGAACGGTTGGCGTACTGCCGGTAGTCGATTCCGCGCATCTCGCACCAGTCGAGGATGTCGCGCTGGAAGATGATGTCTGTCCGGGTCAAGCCGTGAACCGATTTTTTGCCGAGCATCGCCATCATCGTTGTGATCTGTTCCTTCCAGCCATTTACAGTTTCCGCAGTCTGATCCGGGCCGTCGCTCAGGACCATATGCAGGAACTGACCGGAAAGTCCGACAGCCTTCGCGCCCAAGCTCAGAGCCTTGACGATGTCCAATGGCGTTTTGATGCCGCCGGAAGCAAGGAACTCCGCTTTGCCGCGATGAAAATCGGCTTCCAGCAAGGAAATCACTGTTGATTGGCCCCAGTTTTCCAGGTCATCATAGGCTATTGACGTCCTTCTTGCATTTTCGATCGCCGCAAAGTTCGTACCGCCTTTGCCGGAGACGTCGATTGTCCGGACGCCAACAGATATAAATTGCTGGATCGTTTCCCGGCTCATGCCGAAGCCGACTTCCTTCACGATGACGGGGACGCCGACATGCGTGGTGATTGCTTCAATCTGGCGTAGCCACATCGTGAAATCGCGGTCGCCTTCAGGCATAATCATTTCCTGCGGTGCGTTGATGTGGATCTGCAGAGCATCAGCTTGCAGAATATCCACGGCGCGCTTGGCGTTCTCGAGCGAGTGGTGTGCTCCGATATTCGCGAACACCTGACCATTCGGGTTCACTTTGCGGATGACCGAAAAGCTGTCGCTGACGCTGGGATCCTTCAACGCCGCGCTGACGGAACCGGAAGCCATCGCCAAGCCGGTCATTTTTGCGACCATCGCCAAATCGGCATTGATCTGTTTGGTGCGTGTGCTGCCACCGGTCATGCCGTTGATGTAGAAAGGTGCAGCCAGACTCATCCCGGCCATTTCTGTCTGCAGGGATATGTCAGCCACCTTCAGGTTGGGCAAAGAGTGATGAACGAAGCGCATCTTGCCGAAATCGGAGAGATCGGCTGACTGATACTGTTTTTCGGCCAAATCGACGTGTTGGTCTTTTCTGTTTGAATCAAGCGTCATTCAGGTGCTCCTCTCCTTTCCATTCGATTGGTGCCGCACTTCGCACGTAGCTGAAGACGTGCAGCGGTAAGTTCATGATCCCGACGTTTTCCCATTCCGAAATCAAAGGGATGATGCCCGATTGTCTGTCGATGATGACGATGCCGCAGTCTCCGCCACCCGCACCGGATGATTTTGCCGCGCCCAGGTTTTTCTCGGCCAAATCGCATAATTGCGTCAATGGGGGTGTCTCAATGACGACACCGGTGTGCGCAGTCAACTGCTTCAGCAGCAAGCGATTCTCCCGGATGCCTGCTTGAATCGCCTGCAGATCGCCCTGTTCGAAAGCGGCGATCATAGCGTTCACACAGGTTTTGCTGGCTTTCAGGAACGTTTTGTAGAAATCGTCGATGCCGCCGCGGACATCATTGACGCGGTCGACAAGATGGGTGGTTGAAGCCGGGGAGCCGGTCCAGCCGATCACCAGTCGCAGATTGGCTGGTGGTGTCAATGGCCGGATCATCAATTGCGGCCACGCCGTGTTCAACAACTCAGTGAGCGTCAGCTCTGTGGCCTTCTTCATTACCCATTCCCTGTCGAAACAGGCATACGCGATCCAACCGCCGTATGTGCTCGCGGCAATGTCGCCGAAGGAACCGTTGCTTTTGACGGAAAGGTGCGCCAAAGCGGCTAATTTGTAGACCAACTCGAACGCTGGATCGATCGCATAAAATTTTAGTAAGGCTTTGATCGTCGCGACCGTCACCGCGCCGCTTGATCCCAGCCCGTATTTTTTCCCGCTGGCGTTGTCCAACTCGCTCTTGACGGACAGATGGAAATAGGACAACGGAATCCCGGATTCTTTGATGTAGCGTTCCGTCACCTTGACTGCCTCGGTAATGTAGAGGAATGGATTTTCGCGCTGGTCGATGACCAACTGATCCTCTTCGCGGGTCCAAGGTATCGGCAAACCGCCATATTGTGCCGAGCGGATCGTCCCGGTCGTATCGGCTTCTTCCAAAGATACCGTAATGAACTGATCCAAGGCGACCAAAATCGATGGATGTCCCGGCGTCACTACTGCATATTCTCCGGCGATGAATAATTTGCCCGGAGCACTTGCTTCTGTTACAGACATGCGTTCAACCCTCTCCATTCCTGTTAAATGTTCCAACCGTAGACAGCACGTTCTTCTTCCGTCAACTCCCGGATGCCTTTGCCGGGCTTGGTGATGATCAGTTTGTCCTCGCCGAAATGTTCCAGCAACGCTTCTTTTATCGTTTCGGCTTGCGAAAGGCGGCACAGCACTTTCACATTCGGGCCGGCATCCATCGTGACGTAGCAAGGGATGCCTTGTTTGCGCAAAGCCTGTGCAATCTTGATTGCGACGATGCTGTCCGGTTCCCAATAGGAAAAAGGCGGTTCCGCCCCCAACATGGTTCCGTGCATCTTCATGCCGTTCGCTTCGGTGATTTCGCCCAAGCGGATGAAATCTTTGGCGGCGATGGCTGCTTTGATGTCGAGGATATCTTTTTTCGCCGATGCAACCCAAGCCGGGTAGAAGGGCGAAGTCTCGACCGTACGCTTCATACCGATGCGGCTGGAGACTTCTTTGGCTTTCTGGTTGACCGCCACGATGACCATGCCGATATCCCAGTTCGCATCGTCGACCGGTATTGCGAAGGAATCTTCGGAACAGGTTCCCATATCCCATTCCACAAAACCGCCGTAGATGCTGCGGGTTGCGCTGCCGCTGCCGCGTCTGGCGAAAGTTGAGAGGCGCTTCGGATCCAGATCAAGTCCCAGCGCCAAGTTCGCTGCTCCTGCCAAAGCGGCGAAGGCGGAGGCGGAGGATGCCAAACCGGCTGCAGTCGGGACATGGTTGATGCTTTCAACGCGTGCACGCATGGTTGTATTTTTTTCTGCGCGGAACAAATCAAGGAATCTGGAGATTTTCTGTGTCTCTTTTTCGCCTTGCTTCTCGCCGTTCAAATAGAAGGAATCCTGCGTGAGGACTTCATCGAAGACGACCATCGTATCCGTGTAGAGTTTGTCCAAGGTCATGGAAAGGCTGCTGTTCATAGGAAGAAAGTAGGTTTCGTTCCGTTTCCCCCAATATTTGATCAGCGCGATGTTGGTATGTGCTCGGACACAAGCTTGATTAGGCATCTTCAGTTCCTCCCATTTGATAGATCCAAGTCCGGATCGCCCCGGCTTGACGTAGAGCTTCTTCAATTTTTTCCGCTTCGGAGCGATTACCGGCCAAAGCGATCATGCAACCGCCACGTCCGCCGCCCGTCAATTTGGCGCCCAGTGCTCCTGCAGACCTTGCCGCTGAGACGAGCCTGTCCAGATCAGGGCTGGATACTTCCAGAAAAGACAGGACTTCATGGGCCTGGTTCATCAGTTGTCCCAATTGTTGCGGGTTATTCGCCTCAATGGCGGATTTCGCTGTTTGGGCGAAACTGCCCAAATGGGTGATGGCTTCGCGGTGCGGTTGCGGACTTTCTCCGTTCAGCTTTGCAGCGATGCTGGCGACGGCTTCCTTGGTCTGTCCGGTCACGCCGGTGTCCCCGACAATCAGATAAGCCTTCAGATTCAGCGGGAAAGCTTCAAAAGGCTTGCCCTTGATATAGAAGAGCGGTGCGTCGCCGCTTGCTGTGGCGGCATCCAGACCGCTGGGATTGCCATGTGCGACCATTTCGGATATGTTGACGAGCCGTAGCAAAGTGGCTTGGTCCAACGGCTTATCAAAGTAGGCGAAAAGGGCGCGGGTCAGAGCCACAGAAACGGCTGCACTGGAGCCCATGCCTCTTTCTGCCGGGATAGTACTCGCGAGTGAAATCGCCAAGTTCTCGCCCGAAACCTGCAGTTCGCCCAAAGCCGCTTGGATGGCGGTCCGCATGCTTTCCAGAATTTCAGGCATTTCGGCAGCGATGCCGTTATAATAGGAACAGTCAATGGTCAAAGGACCTTCAGCTTCGCATATGGTCGCAGTCATTTCGACGGCCGGGAAGGGCAGTGCGATGGATGGCTCCCCGTGGACGACGGCATGTTCACCCATCAGGATGATTTTGCCGTGCGACTTGCCGGTGGAGCAACGTGTTTTTATCATATAAGATCGTCCTTTACTGGTTCTTGCGCGTCTTCTATTATGCTTGCTGTGCCTGGATTTTGCAAATCGATAGGACTCTGTTGGCCCATTCGCTTTGAAATGCTCTTTTTGAATAAAATTTGACAAATTCGGCACATATTTTTTGCTATTTTCTTTCAGCATTTTCATTGTATCGAAGCAAAAATGCAAAGTAAATTAAATCTTTCGGATTTTACAGAAACTTAAAAAGCTTTCCCGGCGCAGAAAACAAAGATTAGGTTTCAATTAGAATTAAATGTTCGTATTTGATGGGGGTTAAATTTTCAGAAAAGTGTGATACAATTACCAAAAGTTTGATTATTTCCAGAAGGGAAAAGCTATGATAGAAGATAGAAACTACTACGAAATCCATCGTGAAGAATGGCAAACTTTTCATCAAGATTCCATTCCGGCAATCACGGAAGAAGAACTGAAGGAATTGACATCATTGAATGATAGGCTTTCATTGGAAGATGTCAAGGATGTCTATGTGCCTTTAGTGCATATGTTCGATATTTACTTGCAGCAGTACCGGAATCTTCAACGGGATAAAAGCAGATTTCTCGGCAGACCCTACGAACCGTCTCCGCTCATCATCGGCGTAACGGGAAGTGTCGCTGTCGGGAAAAGTACGACAGCACGTGTCCTGCAGAACCTTTTGAAGCGTGCCTATCCGACAAAAGCTGTCGAACTGATGACGACGGATGGATTCCTGTATCCGAACCGGATATTGAGGGAACGCAACATCATGGACCGCAAAGGCTTCCCGGAAAGCTACGATATGGAGAATTTGGTGCAATTCCTGTTGGATGTGAAGACAGGCAAGCCGAATGTCCGGTTTCCGGTCTATTCCCACCGCATCTACGATATTGTCCCTGGAGAGTACGAAGAAGTGAATCATCCGGATATCCTGATTGTGGAAGGGATCAACGTGCTGCAGTTGCCGAGTAATCAGCAGATTTACGTTAGTGACTTCTTTGATTTTTCCATCTATGTGGATGCAGAAGAAGAGATGATCGAAAAATGGTACATCGAACGTTTCGAAATGCTGATGGACCTGGCGATCGATCAGCCGGACAATTATTACTACAACTATGCAATCGGCAAACGCGAGGACGCCATCGAGATGGCCAGAGGCGTCTGGAAAAGAGTAAACCTCAAGAACCTTCGGGAGTATATCTATCCCACAATCACACGGGCAAATTTAGTGATCCACAAAACAACGAATCACTTTATTGATGAATTATACATAAAAAAATATTAAGGAAATTGGAGAGATTATTAGATGATAGAGCAATTTACCGAGTTGGAAAAAATCGTCGTCCTGGATTTCGGCAGTCAATACAACCAATTGATCACACGACGTATCCGCGAATTCGGCGTATTCTCAGAGTTGGTTTCACACCGCACAACTGCTGAAGACATCAAAGCGATGGGGAACGTCAAAGGGGTCATTTTCTCCGGCGGCCCGAACAGCGTCTATGAAGACGATGCTTTCAAAGTCGATCCTGCCATTTTCGCTATGGGCATCCCTGTATTGGGAATCTGCTACGGCATGCAGTTGATGACCGACCACTTCGGCGGAAAAGTCATTCCTGCTGACGAACGGGAATACGGACGTTCCGACATCCAAATCCTTGATTTGGATACACCAATGTTCAAGGGCCTTTCCGACATCGAGACAGTCTGGATGAGCCACGGAGACAAAATTACGGATATCCCTGCCGGCTTCAAAGTGACTGCAACAAACGACAACTGTCCGGTCGCTGCTTTCGCCAATACAGCAGAAAAATTCTACGGCGTCCAGTTCCACCCGGAAGTACAGCACTCTGTACACGGCAACGAAATGCTGAAGAACTTCGCTTTCGAAGTCTGCGGCTGCTCAGGTAACTGGTCGATCGCCAACTTCATCGAAATCGAAACAAAAAAAATCAGAGAAACCGTCGGCGACAAAAAAGTATTATTGGGTCTTTCCGGCGGGGTGGATTCAAGCGTCGTAGGCGTATTGCTGCACAAGGCAATCGGCGACCAATTGACTTGTATCTTTGTTGACCACGGCCTGTTGCGCAAAGGCGAAGGCGACCAGGTTATGGAAAGCCTTGTAGGAAAATTCGGCTTGAACATCATCCGCGTTGATGCGAAAAAACGTTTCATGGACAAACTGGCAGGCGTCAGCGATCCGGAACAAAAACGTAAGATCATCGGCAACGAATTCGTTTACGTATTCGACGATGAAGCTACGAAATTGAAAGGCATCGACTTCTTGGCGCAAGGAACGCTTTACACCGACGTCATCGAAAGTGGAACCGAGACTGCCCAAACAATCAAGTCCCACCACAACGTAGGCGGATTGCCTGAAGATATGCAATTCAAATTGATTGAACCTTTGAACACCTTGTTCAAAGATGAAGTCCGTGAATTGGGAACACAGCTTGGCATGCCTGACAGCATCGTTTGGCGCCAACCATTCCCAGGCCCTGGTTTGGGTATCCGCGTTATCGGCGAAATCACCGAAGAAAAATTGGAGATCGTCCGCGACTCCGACTATATCTTGCGCGAAGAAATCGCGAATGCCGGTTTGGAACGCGATGTATGGCAATACTTCACTGTCCTGCCGGGCTTCCGTAGCGTCGGCGTAATGGGCGATGGCCGTACGTATGACTACACAATCGGTATCCGCGCCGTGACATCCATCGATGGCATGACGTCCGACTGGGCGCGCATCCCTTACGACGTGTTGGATAAAATTTCCCGACGCATCGTAAATGAAGTGAAGCACGTCAACCGCATAGTGTACGACATCACGAGCAAGCCACCATCGACCATCGAGTGGGAGTAAGTGGAATTTATAGCCTGGACGTTGATTTTTCAACGTTTCCAGGCTTTTTTCATGTTTTTGAACTGATGGGGCTTTTTGGAGAACCTACGAAAGGAGAACTATCGGAAGGCCGGCATTCAGGATGTGAGCTACAAACTGTATGAGGGTGCCCGAGATGAGCTTTTGAACGAGCTGATCAAAGATGCTGTGACGTAGGACGTCATTTCGTGGGTGCATGCTTGTTTGGAAATGTTCTGATCGGCATTTGAATTTTTTAAATGAAATGAGATTTCAGCGTATCTTGCTTTCCACTAAAATTAACTTGCTTACAAATTTACTCCTGTGCTATGATGGCGTAGTGTATTCATTAAATTTCAATTAAATTTGAATGAAGGAACATGTCATTATTTATTATTGGAGGTTACTATGGATAAAGCATTAATTTTTATTGCGATGGCCGGCTACATGTCGATCATCATCGGTATCGGTTTTTATTACTACAAGCGATCAAACGAAAGCTCCGATAACTTCTTCTTGGGCGGACGCAGTCTGGGTCCTTGGGTTGCCGCAATCAGTGCCGGTGCCTCGGACATGAGCGGTTGGCTGCTGATGGGTCTTCCGGGCGTAGCTTATTGGTCGGGTTTGTCAGATGCATTCTGGACAGCAATCGGCTTGGCATTGGGGACAGCGTTGAACTGGATCATCGTTTCGAAACGCTTGCGTCATTATTCCGAATCGGCTAGAGCAATCACGTTGCCGGAATTCTTCAGCAATCGATTCCATGAGGATAAGCGCATTATTTTGACGGTATCGTCAACGTTCATTTTCGTCTTCTTTTCTGTCTATGCCGCCAGCTGTTTCGTCACGGTAGGGAAACTCTTCGCAACCTTGTTCGAAGTGCCTTACATCCCGGTGATGATTGCCGGAGCGGTGTTCGTCGTGTTCTACACGTTCATCGGCGGATTTTTGGCGGAGAGTGTCTCCGACTTTATGCAGGGCATCATCATGATCGCGGCTTTAGCAGTTGTTTTGGTCGGAGGCGTTGTGCATGCCGGTGGTCCTGGAGCGGTCATCGATAACCTGAAGGGCATTCCTGGCTTTTTGGATTTCTTCGGTATCGCAACACCTAAATTGGTTGATGGTGTGCAACAGGCGGATGGGGCGACGGCTGCCTTTGGACCTGCAGGCAATTACGGATTGATCACCATTGCTTCTAGCATGGCATGGGGGCTCGGTTATTTTGGGATGCCGCAAGTGCTGTTGCGCTTTATGGCGATCCGTTCGGCTGACGAAATTAAGCAATCACGCCGAATCGGCATCACTTGGACGACACTTTCGCTGAGCGCTTCCGTTTTGATCGGTCTGATCGGGCGCGCGATGTTTCCGATGGCTTTGACGACGGCTTCCACTTCGGAAACGATTTTCATCGAGATGGCGACTTTGTTGTTCCCGCCGCTATTGGCTGGAATTGTCATGTCGGGCATTTTGGCGGCGACGATCAGTTCCGCTGATTCGTACTTGCTGATTGCCGCAAGTGCTTTTTCGAAAAACATCTACAAAGGCGTTCTGCGCAAGGACGCTTCCGATCAGCAAATCATGGCGATGACACGGATGATCTTGATCGTTTTGGCGATCGTCGGAATCATCATCGCTTTGGATGAGAACTCCGTCATCTTCACGATCGTATCCTTCGCTTGGGCGGGCTTCGGTGCGACTTTTGGACCGTTGATGCTGTTCTCCTTGTTCTGGAAAAAAACGACGCGTCAAGGCGCCATCGCCGGTATGTTGACAGGCGGAATCGCTGTTTTCATCTGGAAACTGCTGGTCAAACCGCTGGGTGGCGTGTTCGGCATCTACGAACTGTTGCCGGCATTCATCCTTTCTTGCGTGGCGATCGTGCTTTTCTCCTTAATCGGGGAAAAACCGTCCGCAGCGATGGAAGAGGAATTCGAAATGGTGAAAAATCAAGCGAAAGCTTAAAAAACGGTCTGAAGAAACACAATCCTGACGGGTTGTGTTTTTTCTTTGTGATTTGTGCATACAAAAGCGAATGTTGGGTGTCCGAACTCCGGCGAACAGAGGATAATCAACCGGTCCGAACGCATTTAGCGCGCATCTGGACGCTTCCGATCATTTTTATGAATGTTCGACCACAACATAAAACGCATCGTTCGGGAAAAACGTTTGAAAAAAAATATAAATTTCTTTCCAAAATCATTGACATATCCGCTGTATTTGTATAGAATTTAGCTTGCATAAATTGAATATCTCTTATTAATAGCCGTTGAGACGAGGGGTCGAAGATACGGTGGCAAACCAATCAATCTAATTATTTTGCAGTGCAGATTGATATTGGGTGCCCAACCTGAGCGTAGGATTATCCAAGTCCTATGAGCAATAAGAGGAAAAGCAGCTGATAGATATCGAAGCTTTCCTTTGGTTGGAGAGCTTTTTTTATGCCCATTTTTTATATCAAAGGGGGAAATCTATTTGGCTGAAAAGGTTTTATTCAATTCAGACACTTATTTGGAAGGTCATTCCGACAAAATTACTTACCAAATTTCTAACGTTAAACCAAAAAATATTACACATATCAAAATGCCGCTTTTCGAAGCGCTTGTTAAATATGCGAAACAGGACGTTACACCTTTCGATGTCCCTGGACATAAAATGGGTGCGCAGATGACGCCATTCAAAATGGCGGTCGGTGATATGACGATGCAGATGGATGTCAACTCCATGAAAGAATTGGACTTGTTGAGCCATCCGCAATCTGTCATAAAAGAAGCACAGGAATTAGCAGCAAAAGCATACAATGCTGATCAGGCTTATTTCTTGGTGAATGGTACGACTGTTGGCATTCAAGCGATGATTATGAGCGTGGTGGGGCCAAACGATACGATCTTGGTTCCTCGCAACTGCCATAAATCAGTGATGAACGGGTTGATCCTGAGCGGCGCAAAGCCGATTTTTATCCAGCCTGAAATGGATCTGGCCTTCGGGATATCCCATGGTATTTCCGTGGAACGCATCATCAAAGGCCTGGATGAAAATCCCAAGGCGAAAGCCCTCCTGGTCACTTATCCGACTTATTTCGGATCATTGAACGATCTGGAAACGATCTGTGAAATCGCGCATGAACGCGGTGTTGTTGTCATCGTCGACAGTGCGCATGGCGCGCATTTGCCGTTCATGCCCGGGAAAATGAAGGATCCGATGAAAGCCGGAGCCGATGCGGTGACGTATTCCATGCATAAAACCGGCGGATCCTTGACGCAGAGCTCCTTGATGGTGATGCAAGGGGACCGCATTTCCGCAACAAAATTACAAAAAGTGCTGAACATGCTGCAATCGACCAGCGCAAATTACCTGTTGATGAGCTCCATTGATGCCGCACGCAGTGAATTAGCGATGTACGGCAAAGACCGTTACAAAAAACTGCGCCCAATCGTCAGCGAAGCGATTGAAGCGATCGAAGCATTCGGCGACTATGAAGTGTTGAAAGCCGACTACATCAAAGATAAATTCGACCAGACTTATGACTGGACCAAAATGGTGATCCGTGTCAACGACATCGGCCTGACCGGTTTCGAAGTCTACACAATCATGAAGGAAGAATACGGCATCCAACTGGAGCTCGCTGAAGGATACGTTGTGATGGCGGTCATCAGTACAGCCGACACACGCGAATCGATCGGCAGACTAGTCGACGCGTTGATGGATATCCGCAGACGCTACAAAAAAGCCAGCCAACATTTCGATGCGCACGTGATGACTTGCAGCATCAACGAATTGGCCTGCAGCCCGCGCGACGCATTCTACGCGGACAATGAAGTGGTCAGCATCGACGACGCAATCGGCCGCATCAGTGCCGACTCGATCATGATCTACCCGCCAGGAATTCCGTTGATTATCCCTGGTGAAGTGATTTCTGAAGCGGTCGTGCAACACTACCACTACTACAATGAAACATTAGGCAACGTCTTGACTGAGGAAAAAATGCCTCATCAGATCAAAGTCCTGAAAGATTAAGCAACCGAAACACTCATCAAATAGCATACAGTTGGAGGACGGCAGAAAGTGAAAAATAACATGAACATCCAGACTTTTATCGGCTGCGAAACTTCCTTTGAAGAAGCATCCACCGTATTATTCGGAATCCCGTTCGATGGAACGACCAGCTTCCGACCAGGCACGCGCTTTGCGATGCAGGCGATCCGACAAGATTCATTCGGCTTGGAAAGTTATTCCCCTTATTTGGATCGCGACCTTGAAGAAGAAGCCATCCATGATGGCGGAGATCTGGATCTGCCTTTCGGCAACACAGAACGCGTTTTGAGCGTTATCGCAACTTACACAAAAGAAGTTTTGGACAGCGGCAAGAAGTTCCTGATGGTCGGCGGAGAGCATCTCGTGAGCCTGCCTACCATCGAAGCTGCCTATGAAAAATATCCGGATTTGCATGTGATCCATATCGATGCCCACACAGATCTGCGTGAAGACTACATGGGCGAACCGTTGTCGCATGCTTCGGTCATCCGCCGTTGCTTCGATTTCCTGGGAGACGGCCGCATTTTCCAATTCGGTATCCGGTCCGGCTTGAAGGAAGAATTCGAATGGGCAAAAGAGCACACCTATATGGAAAAATTCACCATTGATACGTTGCCGCAGATTGTGCAGCAATTGCAGGATGTTCCCGTTTATGTGACGATCGATCTGGACGTATTGGACCCGGGAACTTTCCCTGGAACCGGCACACCTGAGCCAGGCGGCATCACTTACAAGGAATTGTTGACGGGTATCGCTGCACTTCAGGACCTGAACCAAATTGTTGCAGCCGACGTCGTGGAACTTTCTCCACAATATGATCCATCAGGCGCTTCGACTGCCATGGCCTGCAAGACTGTCAGAGAAATGCTTTTGACACTTACTAAATAGAACGAAATCAATTACCCGACCTTGGCTCCTTGCCAAGGTTTTTTTTGTTTAAAATTCTTTGCTGAAAATATTTACATTAAAATGTAATGAAATTACCGTTTTCTAACACGAGCATGTCAGGAAATGTATCACAAACTTTTTATATCCCAATCATTGTGAAATCCTGTTATAGCGAATGTTTTTCCAGAAGTTAATATTGTTACTATCAAAAAAAATATGCAACTAATTGTGAAAAAATGAATGAAAATGGATTGTAATTAAATGAGAGTTTGATTATAATATCAGAATAACAAAATAGAAAGTAGGGACGCCGAAATGAATAGTTACACTCCTCCACAAAAGCAAGGAATGTATGATCCCGCCTACGAGCATGATGCATGCGGTATGGGATTTGTCGTTGACATCAATGGGAATGGCTCTTATAAATTAGTCTCTGATGCGTTGGATTTATTAGAAAATATGGAGCATAGGGGTGCTTCCGGCGCTGATGCCAAAACAGGTGACGGAGCGGGTATCATGGTGCAGATTCCGCATCATTTTTTCAGCAGGGAGTGTGACGTCCTGGGAATCCATTTGCCTAAAAAAGGCGATTATGGAGTAGGGATGCTCTTTGCCCACAAATATGAGGATCTACGTCACGAACAGATGCGAATGGTGGAAGAGATCATCACTTCCGAAGGTCAAAAAGTGTTGGGTTGGCGTGAGGTTCCAATCGACAGTTCCGAAATCGGTGTGACTGCAAAAGCAGCTATCCCGCGTTTCATCCAAGTATTTGTCGGTAAAGGAAATCCTGATATGAGTGAAATGGATTTCGAGCGCAAATTGTTCGTCATCCGTAAATTATCCGAGAAACAAATTGTTCCGATGAGTGAAAAACGAGGTGGCTCATTCTATTTTGCCAGCTTCTCTTCAAAAACCATCGTCTACAAAGGAATGTTGACTGCGGAACAACTGCGCAGCTTCTATCTTGATTTGACGGATTTGGACTTCACATCCGCTTTGGCGATGGTCCATTCCCGTTTCAGTACGAATACATTCCCAAGCTGGGAAAGAGCTCATCCAAACCGTTACTTGATCCACAATGGCGAAATCAACACGATCCGCGGCAACATCAACTGGATGCGAGCTCGTCAAGGCAGCATGTCCCAGGATCTGTTGGATGCCAGCGAAAAAATCTATCCGATCGTCGACGAAACAGGGAGCGACTCTTCCCAATTCGACAACAATCTGGAATTCTTGTATCTGAACGGGCGCTCATTGCCGGAAGCCGTCATGATGATGGTTCCTGAGCCTTGGGAAAAGAACAAAACAATGTCGAAATCCAAAAAAGATTTCTATAACTTCAACAACTTCCTGATGGAACCATGGGATGGCCCTGCAGCAATGGGCTTCACGGATGGCGAAATCGTCGGAGCGGTCCTGGACAGAAACGGTTTGCGCCCTTCCCGTTACTATGTGACGAAAGATGACCGCGTAATCCTTTCATCTGAAGTAGGGGTCGTAAATGTTAATCCGGAAGATGTAGCCTACAAAGGCCGTCTGGAGCCGGGCAAGATGCTCCTGATCGATACGAAACAAAAACGGATCATTTCGGATGAAGAAATCAAAGAAACGGTTGCTGCCAAACAACCTTACGGCGAATGGGCGGAGAAGCACATTTCCAAAATGAAAGACCTAGCACCTGCTCCAACTACCGCGACAGTTGCTGCTGAAGAATTGATGCCGCAACAGAAAGCTTTCGGCTATACGTTCGAGGACATCCAATTGTTGATCAAACCGATGGCCGTTACAGGCACTGATTCTGTTGGCGCGATGGGGATTGATTCTCCGTTGGCAGTCCTATCGGACAAACCGCAGATGCTGTATCTGTACTTCAAACAATTATTTGCGCAAGTCACGAACCCTCCGATTGATGGGATCCGTGAAGAAATCGTCACTTCTGATACGATGCTTGTCGGAAATTGCGGGAACCTGTTGGATCCGGATAATGCGGATACGCATGCCATCTACTTGGACAGCCCGATTTTGACTGATTCCGAACTGGCGAAAATCAAAGCACTGCAGGACGATAAATTCAAAACGGTCACGCTTTCCCTGTTATACCGCGTCGAAGAAGATGCAAAAGGGATGGAAAAAGCTTTGGAACGCCTTTTCCGTGAAGCTGACAAAGCAATTGCTTCCGGCGCGAACATCTTGGTCCTTTCAGACCGTGGCGTGAACGTTGAATGGGCAGCCATTCCGGCTCTATTGGCTGTTTCCGGTCTGCACCATCATCTGATCCGCGAAGAAACACGCACGAACGTCGGCCTTGTGCTGGAATCCGGCGAACCAAGAGAAGTGCATCACTTCTGTACCTTGGTTGGATATGGCTGTAACGCGGTCAATCCGTACTTGACTTATGCGACTATCCGCGATTTGGCTGAAGAAGATCTGCTGGACGGACTGGATGCTGAGGCAGCGGAAGCGAACTATATCCACGCGGCTGTGCACGGCATGTCCAAAGTATTGACCAAGATGGGTATTTCAACAATGCGCAGTTATCACGGGGCACAAATTTTTGAAGCGCTGGGGGTAAACAGCGAAGTTGTCGCTAAATACTTCACCGGTACGCCTACCCGCATCGAAGGGATCGGCCTGCAGGAAATCGCTACAGAAAACAAGATGCGTCATGACAGTGCCTATAAAGCTACTGCTCCTTACAGCGAAACGCTGGGAGTGGGCGGTCATTTCCAATACTCGGCAATGGGTGAAGAACACCTGTACAATCCGAGCACGATCTACCGTCTGCAGCAAGCGACTCGTCAAGGGGATTATGAGCAATACAAAGAGTTCTCCCGCGAAATCAATGCGGACACGAACGCATACACACTGCGCCAATTGATGCAATTCAAGCCAAACGCACAGGATGCGATTCCGATCGAAGAAGTCGAATCGGCTGAAAGCATCGTGAAACGCTTCAAGACCGGAGCGATGTCTTACGGTTCGATCAGTATCGAAGCGCACCAAACCTTAGCCATCGCAATGAACCGTCTCGGCGGTATGAGCAACTCCGGTGAGGGTGGAGAAGATCCGCGCCGTTTCGAATTGGATGAAAACGGAGATTCCCGCAATAGTGCCATCAAACAAGTCGCTTCCGGACGTTTCGGCGTAACGAGCCACTACTTGGTGAACGCGAAGGAAATCCAAATCAAGATGGCCCAAGGTGCAAAACCGGGTGAAGGCGGACAATTGCCAGGACCGAAAGTGTACCCTGAAATCGCCAAAACACGTGGTTCCATCGCGGGTGTAGGCTTGATTTCACCGCCTCCACATCATGATATCTACTCCATCGAAGACTTGAAAGAATTGATCTTCGATTTGAAAAATGCCAACCGTGATGCGCGCATCAACGTGAAGTTGGTTTCAGAAGCCGGCGTCGGTACGATTGCGGCAGGTGTTGCGAAAGCAAATGCCGATACGATCCTGATCAGCGGTTATGACGGCGGTACAGGTGCAGCACCAAGAACCAGCATCCGCAATACCGGCTTGCCGTGGGAACTGGGATTGGCTGAAGCGCACCAAACGTTGGTCTTGAACAAGTTGCGTGATCGTGTCCGCGTCGAAACAGACGGAAAATTATTGACTGGTCGCGATGTTGCCATCGCCTGTATGTTGGGTGCTGAAGAATTCGGTTTTGCGACAACACCGCTAGTCGCTATCGGCTGTATCATGATGCGTGTCTGCCACCTGAATACATGTCCAGTAGGTATCGCAACGCAGGATGAAACATTGCGCAAAAACTTCCAAGGCAAACCTGAATACGTCGTGAACTTCATGATGTTCGTTGCCGAAGAATTGCGTGAAATCATGGCAAAATTAGGCTTCCGCACGATCAATGAAATGGTCGGACGCAGCGACAAGCTGAAGATGAAAGAAAATGTGAAGCATTGGAAAGCGAAGACAGTCGATCTGTCCAGCGTATTATACCAACCCTATGCTGCACCGAACGTCGGCAGATACAACATGACGGAGCAAGACCATGAGTTGGAGAAAACATTGGATATGCGTCGACTGTTGAGAATCGTGAAACCTGCAATCGAATCGAAGAAACGCATTGTAGCGAAATCAGCTATCCAAAACATCGACCGCGTTGTCGGAACCATCATTGGCAGCGAAATATCGAAAAAATATGGTGCTGAAGGCTTGCCTGAAGATACGATCCAATTGACCTTCGTGGGCTCGGCAGGGCAAAGCTTCGGCGCATTCATTCCGAAAGGGATGACATTGACGCTGGAAGGCGATTCGAATGACTACATTGGTAAAGGCTTGTCCGGTGGTAAAATCATCGTACGCGTACCGAATGAGGCTACATTCGCACCTGAAGAAAACATCATCACCGGTAACGTCGCTTTCTATGGCGCAACCAGTGGTAAAGCATACATCAACGGAATCGCCGGAGAGCGTTTCTGCGTCCGTAACAGTGGCGTGGATACAGTT
This sequence comes from Trichococcus sp., assembly GCF_055118575.1. Taxonomy (NCBI): domain Bacteria; kingdom Bacillati; phylum Bacillota; class Bacilli; order Lactobacillales; family Carnobacteriaceae; genus Trichococcus; species Trichococcus sp. Next base: position 37,049 of record NZ_JBSQPW010000001.1, read on the forward strand.
GTCGAAGGAATCGGCGACCATGGTTGTGAGTACATGACAGGTGGAACGGTTCTGATCATCGGTAAAACCGGACGCAACTTTGCTGCCGGTATGTCAGGTGGGGTAGCGTATATCCTTGATTTTGATGAAAACAACCTGAACATGGAAATGGTCAGCGCAACGACAGATCTGAACGACACAGAGTATGACACGATCAAACGCATGCTGCAGGAGCATATGATCTTCACGGGCAGTCCAAAAGCACAAAGCATTTTGGCTAACTGGGATCAAATGAAATCCCGCTTCACTAAGGTCATCTCCAATGACTACAAGTTCATCCTGGAAAACATCGAAATAGCGAACCAAATGGGCATCACCGGTGAAGACGCAATGCGTTATGCCTTTGATGAGCGCTACAAACCAGTTGTGACAAACTAAGGAGGAGGGATAAGATGGGAAAAATTACTGGATTTAAGGAATACAGCCGTTCCAATTACGAAAAGATTTCTCCGGAAGTCCGCATCAAAAATTGGGGCGAGATGCGTGAAGAAACATCAGATGAAAAAATTCGGACCCAAGCTGCCCGTTGTATGAGCTGTGGCATTCCCTTCTGTTCGGCAGGCATCATGCTGCCGAATGGGGCGTCCGGTTGTCCTCTGCACAATCTCATCCCCGAGTGGAATGACATGGTGTACCGCGGGCAATGGAAAGAAGCTTACGAACGTTTATCTTTGACCAATCCGTTTCCGGAATTTACAGGACGTGTCTGTCCTGCTCCTTGTGAAGGTTCTTGTACATTGGGACATATCGATGAACCCGTTACGATCAGCAGCATCGAATACGAAATCATCGAACATGCTTTCCAGAACGGTTGGGTCAAACCGGCTAAGGCTCCGGCTACCGGCAAACGGGTTGCGGTAGTCGGCTCCGGTCCTGCTGGTCTTGCGACTGCGCATTATCTGACTTCAGTCGGCCATGCGGTCACTGTCTTCGAAAGAAGCGACCGTCCAGGCGGATTGTTGATGTACGGTATCCCGAACATGAAATTGGACAAGGATATCATCCAAAGAAGACTGGACATCCTGGAAGAAGCTGGCGTGGCATTTGTCTGCAACACAGAAGTCGGCAAAGACATCAGCGCGCAGGAATTGGTTGACACGTACGATGCAGTCGTTCTTTGCGGAGGCGCAACCCGCGCCCGCGGCATAAATGTCGAAGGCAATGACGCGAAAGGTGTGCACATGGCCATGGACTTCCTGACTGCAAACACACAAAATATCCTTGCAGGGGAAACACAGGAAAGCAAAATTTCTGCCAAAGACAAACATGTCATCGTTATCGGTGGCGGGGATACCGGTACCGACTGTGTCGGTACATCCATCCGTCATGGCGCGAAGAGTGTGCATCAATTCGAAATCATGCCGCAAGCTCCGGACAAACGTGACACAAACACGAATCCATGGCCGGAATGGCCTAAAAAGCTGAAAACGGACTACGGCCAAGAAGAAGCGATCTACTTGACGGGTTCCGATCCGCGTAACTATGAGATCAACACGACGAAAGTCGAAAAGAATGAGGCAGGCGAAGTGACGGCTGTCCATACTGTACAGATCGAATGGAAACGTGATGCGTTGGGCAGAATGAATCCTGTTCCTGTTGAAGGAACCGAAAAAGTCTGGAAAGCGGACCTAGTATTGTTGGCTATGGGATTCACCGGTCCTGAAGATACGATTCCGGATGAATTGGCCTTGAAACGCGATCTGCGCAGCAATATCCAAGCAACAGAGGGCGACTACAGAACAAACGTGGACAAAGTCTTTACATGCGGCGACATGCGTCGTGGACAAAGCTTGGTCGTGTGGGCACTGCAAGAAGGAAAACTAGCCGCAGGCGAAGTGGACCGTTTCTTGTCAGGCGACACAGCTATCTACTGATATTCATTAATGAAACCGAAGCAGCCGAGATGCGCTGCTTCGGTTTTTTTGTGGGTTTTTGGTGCGGCAACCGAAACACGTGCGCTGCTCCGGCGAGGATACATTTGGCTGGAGCTGGGCGGGAAATAGCACCGTCAACACCGGCGAGAATGCCTTAACAGGAGAAAGGCTAAGAATGATATCATCAACTCCGTCGGGCCAATCCTGACAGGAGCTGACGCCATCCCGGAGCGCTTTTCTCCGGTGAACGTACATTCAGGTACAACCTTCATCGAGAATCCAAAGCTGTCAGGAGGGTCAAACAATTCCATATATTGAAAATCGAAATATAACTCAAAAAAATGGTATAATAACAGCAACAAATCCTTACGTGATCGAAAAAGGATGAATGAAGGAAAAGAGAGGGTGCAGAGTTGTGAAAAATTGGAAAAGTGTGGCGATTGCCTATGGCCTACCGGCAGTCGTTCTTTTAGGATATTGGTATTCGGCGTTGACCCCGGTGTCGATCCAGTCGCCGGAGTTTTGGACGAATATGTTTTTGTATTTGGTTGCGAGTGCGGGATTGATGAACATTTTGGATCGGACGAAAGCAGATAAGGTCAACAAAGTTACCGGAGCCATTATCGGGATCAGTATCGTTTTCGTTATCGGGGGGATGCTCCTTGGTTCCCAAATTTTCAGGGCCAAGGATTATGCTAGCTTGATTACGCATACGGAAGGCAATTTCGAGGAGGACCTGACTATCACGGACCCTGCGCAGATACCGACGATCGACCGCGATATGGCGGAGCGTTTGGGCAGCCGCAAACTCGGCGAAGTCCTCAATTTGGTTTCGCAATTTGATGTCAGCACGGAATATACGCAGATTGCTTATAAAGGCGACTCGGTCCGTGTCTCGCCATTGGAATATGTCAGTTTTTTCCGTTGGTTGAACAACCGATCTGACGGGATTCCGCATTATGTGACTGTCGATATGGTGACGGGGGATGCTGAATTGGTGGAGCTTGAGAAGAACATCCATTACTCCCATTCCGGCTTTTTCGGGGATGATATCACACGGCACATCTTTTTCAACTATCCGACCGTGATGTTCGAAAATCCGGTCTTTGAATTGGATGAAGAGGGCAATCCTTACTACATCGCGCCCATCGTTGAAAAGAAATTCAGCTTCATGGGGCCCAAGGAAGTCGTTGGTGTTTTCGTTGTGGATGCTTCAACGGGTGAAATTTCGCGTTACAGTGTTTCCGATGTGCCTGATTGGGTAGACCGCGTGTTCCCGGCGAATATGGTGATGACGCAGATCAATTACAACGGGCAATACCAAGGCGGCTACCTGAACAGCGTCATCAGCAAGAAGGGCGTCATCCAGAATGCACAAGGCTACAACTACATCGTGTTGAATGACGATCTGTATCTGTATACCGGCTTGACTTCCGTAGCGGCGGATGAGTCCAACATCGGTTTTGTGCTCGTCAATTCGAGGACCAAGGAATCGAAACGCTACAACATCAGCACTGCCACAGAATGGAGCGCTATGGAAAGCGCCCAGGGATCCGTGCAGGAAAAAGGCTACATCAGTACTTTCCCGCTTTTGTTCAACATGGAAAATAAGCCGGTCTATCAATTGTCCTTGAAGGATGATGCCGGGTTGATCAAAATGTACGCCTTCGTTAATGCGACGAACTACCAGAAAGTCGGGACTGGCAATTCCTTGGCTGCGGCCTGGAATGCCTATACCGGCGGCGTCGTGAGTGCAACGGAAGACGAGGATGAAGCCGAAGAAATCGTCGAGACCGAAACCATCAGCGGTGCCATCACGGCCATGGAATCAGTGGTCATCGGTGGCGAAACGACCTATTACTTCACGCTGGAGGGCGAAGCAGAAACCATTTATGTCGCCAAAGTATCCATCGACAAGCAGTTGCCGTTCATCAAAGCCGGTGACAGTGTGACGATAGAAGTGGATGGTGCACGCGTCGTATCCATCATCAAGGAATAAGTGACAATCGGAAGAGGAGTCCGTCTTATTTAAGGCGGGCTCTTTTTTGTTGCTTTGCCGGAGGAGGAGAGACTAAAAGACGATCACCTCCTACCACGACGGCTTCGCCGGAGTTCGGCGGTCCATAAAAACAGCTCCTCCGGTGAACATCCGCTCGCCGGATTTGAGCTGACTGGCGCAATGCTGTTCTCCAATAGGGCACACCTAAATCGGAGTTAGCGTTCAAATTCCATAAACAAACATTTCTGACGGTATTGGATAAAACGGAAAAAGATCGATCTGCAATTTAAAAAAATTGACGGACCATGGGCTGTTGTTGCATAGTAAAGATAAGAATGCATGCGAAAGGAAGCGCTGTACCATGGCGAATAAAGTGACCCATCCGATCCTGTTTCAAGGTGACCTGAAAAAACAAGGCCCCTATTTTGAAGGCTGGTATTTCAAGAGTGTATCGGCGGATGAAAAGACCGTCCTCAGCCTGATTCCCGGCATTTCGCTTACGGAGGAAGACCCTCATTGTTTCATCCAATATTCCTATGTCCATAGCGGAAATACGCTCGAAAAAGAGCTGCGGACCGGATACATCCGCTACCCGTTGTCTGAGTTCAAATGCAACCGAAGCCCTTTTTTGCTGAAAGTGGGCAGCAGCGTCTTCTCGGAAATGCTCGTCAGTGTGCACCTGGAGGAGGATGATTTCCGGATAGAAGGCATCCTGAAACTGGGGCCTTTCCAAACGATCAAACGGACGCCGGTTTCTCCGTCCATCATGGGTTTCTTCGCCTACATCCCCAATATGGAGTGCTACCACGGCGTCATCAGCATGACTCATGCGATCGATGGAACAGTGGCGATCGGAACCAAAACCGGTGATTTTACGGGCGGCAAAGGCTACCTCGAGAAGGATTGGGGGACGTCCTTCCCGGATGAATATGTCTGGATCCAATGCAACCATTTCCGGAATGAGCAGACTAGCCTCTTCTTCTCGGTGGCGAAAATCCCTTTTCGAGGTTCCTCGTTCGAAGGCTTCATCTGCAGTTTCATGCTGGATGGGGAGGAATACCGTTTTGCGACCTATAACCGCAGCAAATTCACTTTGGGCCTCTTGACTGATGATCGCATCGAAATCGAAGTTTCCAACGCATCCGCCTCCCTGACGATCTGCGCGGAAGTGCTCCATGGAGAGGCGCTGCTGGCGCCGACAGACCAAGGGATGAACAAGATCGGCAAAGAAGGACTTTCCGGTATCGTCACGGTCGATTTCACAGACAAGAAAACCGGGAAAAATTACCATGATGTGGGAAATGTGGCAGGCATTGAAGTCGTGCGTTGAGGTTTAAAAATAAAATACGAGCGAAAGAAGGAATCCGTATGTTGACAAGCTTATTCCCTTATCTGAATTTCGACGGCAATGCCAAGGAAGCCACACATTTTTATGTGGAGGTCCTTGGTGGCGAATTGATCGGTATGACATCCTTCGGGGAAGCCCCGAAGGACGAATCCGAGACGGCAGAAGCATTTTCCTTGCCGCCAGGTGTGGAGGAACGGATCATGAACGCACAGATCAGACTGAAGAATGGCGCCATGTTGATGATTTCCGATGTTCTCCCGGGAATGGAATTTCGTTTAGGCAATAATCTGTCGTTGACACTTACCTACGCTGATGTAGAGGAAGCCCGAGCCGTCTTCAAACGCTTGGCCGATGGCGGCACCATCGGCATGGAACTCCAACAGACTTTCTGGAGCCCATTGTATGGCAGTCTGACGGATCGTTATGGCGTCGAATGGCAGATTTCTGTGGACGCAAATTAAGTTGCTGAGTTTCAGGAAATGCCCTTATGTTGCAGAATGGAGGGGAAGAGGATGGGCCAAAATCTGTTTACTTATCGCATCCAGACAAGCGGCAAACAGTCGCTGACGAACATCGATGTCTATCTAGAGGACGCATTGGCGAAAAGCGGCGTAAGAGATGGCATCATGGTCGTTTTCTGTCCGCATACGACAGCAGCCATCACGATCAATGAAAATGCTGACCCTGATGTTCAGAAGGACCTCAATTGGGGGTATACGGATACGTTTCCGAACAAGGGAAGTTACAGACATGTCGAAGGCAATTCCGATGCGCACATCAAGTCCTCGCTGACGGGTGTCAGCGAAATGATCATCGTGGCGGAAGGACAGATGCTGTTGGGTACTTGGCAAAGCATCTATTTCTGGGATTATGATGGCCCACGTAACCGTAAATTCCATGTGAAAATCATCCCCGGATAGGCTTGGGGTGCGGTTTGAGCATAATGTTTCGAATTCGAGATAAAAACGTGTATAATGTAAGAAAAACAAGCGGTAGGTGAGGACATGATGCTGGAGGATATCAAAAAAATATTGGCTGAACGTAAACCCATGCCGATCGGAGAGCAACGTTACTTTTCCGTGTTGCTTCCTTTGATCAGGGTGGAAGAGGAGCTTCATGTGCTTTATGAAGTTCGGGGCGAACACATCTCCCAACCGGGGGATACTTCATTCCCGGGCGGGGCTGTGGAGCCGGGGGAAAGCTTTGAAGAAACGGCGATCCGGGAAACAATGGAAGAATTGAACATAAAAAGGGACAACATCACGATTTTGGGGGAAATGGACTATATCATGAATGAGCGTGCGATCATCCATTGCTATGTCGGCGAAATCGTCGGTGTGAACAAGGATGATATCCGCTTCAATAAGGAAGTGCAGGAAATCTTCACGGTGCCGCTTCAGTATTTCATGGACAATAGGCCGACCTATTATTCCTCGACGGTCCGGTTGGAACATCCTGATGATTTTCCCTTCGAATTGATTCCGAATGGGAAGGACTATAAATTCAGGATCGGCGTCCATAGCGTGCCGTTCTACCATCTTGAGGACCATCGACTCTGGGGGTTCACCGCGAACCTGACCGACCGATTCATCAACTTACTGGAGCAAAATGAGCAATGATCAAATAAGCAAAAAGGGACCGACTCGTTAAGGGCCGGTCCCTTTTTGCTTATTGGCACAAGAATACGGAAATATCTGATCAAATATTAAAAATATGATCGCGATATTTTTCGAAGCTATCGTGCACATCTGGTTTGAATTTCTTTAACGAAACCGGGCGTCCAGCATCATTCAGGAAGCAATGCTGGCTTTTGCCGGTTGTGCGCAGTTCACCGGTTGCGACATCGATGACACGGTAGGTTAAGCCCAATTTCACGCCGGTGTAGGAAGAAACTTCGGTCAGGACATAGACGGAATCCCCGAACCGGACCATCGTCTTGTAGTGCGCTTCAACAGAAAGGACTGGGCTGGTGATGCCGGCTTCTTCCAATTTTGCATAATTCGCGCCGATCTGGTCCAGAAAGTCCACGCGGGCTTCCTCGAACCAACGGATGTAATTGGAGTGATGGATGATTTTCATCTGATCGGTTTCATAGTATTGAGCGACATGGATATATGGCTTTAATTCATTATTCAAAAAAGTTCCTCCTTGCGATAGCATTCTTTCAATAAGAAAAGGAGCAGAAATCTGCTCCTTCTAGTGCGTATAATAAGTTGTCTAGCTACACGGGTAAGCCTTTCGGAAAGGATAAAGGAACCCCTTGTCTCTGCGAGCCAAGGATACTATTCGACTAACCTGCTGACGCAGGAAGTCTCTCAGCATATTGCGCTCTTCGATGCTCAGGCGGTACGATTTCCTAAAATTCATTCAGGGCTGAACGAACCCGTTCCGCTTTTTTTTTATTTTGCCTCGATCTCGATCAGCAGGTCTCCGGCTTCGATCTGATCGCCGTCGATGACATAGATCTGATCTACGACACCGTTGATTGTTGAACGGATCATCGTTTCCATCTTCATCGCTTCGGTGATCACGACTGGATCGCCTTGCGATACGCGATCGCCGCGTTTGACGAGTACTTCCAATACAGAACCAGGCATTGTTGCGCCGACGTGTTCTTTGTTGGTAGGCTCTGCTTTTTTGCGGATCGCTTTCGTACTGGTGATGGACATGTCTTTGACTTCAATCTCACGGCCTTGGCCATTCAGTTCGAAGTAAAGGATGCGCATCCCATCCGAATCCGGTTCACCGATCGAGTTCAATTTGATGATCAAAGTTTTGCCTTTTTCGATCTGAACTTCAATCTGTTCGCCTGTACGCATGCCGTGGAAGAAAGTAGGGGTGTCAAGTTTTGTGACATCGCCGAACTTATCGTAGACTGCGACATAGTCCAAGAAAATTTGTGGGTACATCAGGTAGCTGATGACATCCTCATCACTGGCTGTGCGTTGGATTTTTTCCTCCAACTCAGCTTTCAAAGCAACAAAGTCGATCGGCTCACGCAAACTGCCCGGTCTTTCTGTGATGGCTTTTTTGCCTTTCAGGATGATTTCCTGCAATCTTTCAGGGAATCCGCCTGTAGGTTGACCCAAGTCGCCCTTGAAGAAGCTGATGACGGATTCAGGGAAGTCGATGGTTTCACCTTTTGCGTAGACATCTTCTTCATTCAGTTTGTTTTGGACCATGAAGAGGGCCATATCGCCGACAACTTTGGAGGATGGTGTCACTTTCACGATGTCGCCGAACATTTTGTTCACGTCAGCGTACATTTCTTTGACTTTATCCCATTCATCGGTCAAGCCGACAGCGCTCGCCTGTTGTTGCAGGTTCGTATATTGTCCGCCCGGCATTTGGTGATTGTAGACTTCTGTTGATGTCGTTTGGATGCCGCCTTCGAATTCTTCGTAGTAGTCACGGATATCTTCCCAATAACGGTTGATTTTGTGAACGTTATGGATGTTGATGTCCGGCTCGTGTTCAGAACCTTCCAAAGCATAGTACAAGCTGCTGATGCTCGGTTGGCTGGTCGTACCGCTCATGGCACTCATGGCCACGTCAACGATGTCGACGCCGGCTTTGATCGCTTCTGAGTACGTGTAGATGCCGTTTCCGCTTGTATCATGCGTATGCAGATGGATCGGAAGGTCGACGGTATCCTTCAATTCGCTGATCAGACGGTAAGCCGCTTGCGGTTTCAAAAGACCGGCCATATCCTTGATCGCGATGATGTGTGCGCCCAATGATTCCAGCTCTTTGGCCATCTCTTTGTAGTATTGGATCGTGTATTTCGTTTGTGTAGGATCATTGATATCGCCTGTGTAACAGATGGCTGCTTCAGCGATCTTATTGTTGTCGCGCACGTACTGGATGCTTCTTTCCATCTGCTTCGTCCAGTTCAAGCTGTCGAAGATACGGAAAACATCGATTCCGTTTTTAGCGGCAAGTCTGATGAACTCTTCCAAACCGTTGTCCGGATAGTTTTGGTATCCGACTGCATTCGATCCGCGGAACAGCATCTGCAATAGCGTATCCGGCATTTGCGAGCGCAGTTTCTTCAATCGTTTCCATGGATCTTCGCTCAGGAAGCGGTAGGCCACGTCGAAGGTAGCTCCTCCCCACATTTCCGAAGAGAACAGTTGCGGAATTGCTGCTTGCGTTTCGGCTGCGATGGCTTGCATCTCGTTTGTGCGGATACGGGTAGCCAACAAGCTTTGGTGCGCGTCACGGAAAGTCGTATCCGTCAAGAGCACACGGTTTTGGTCCTTGATCCATTGGCTCACGGCTGCAGGACCTTTTTCATCCAAAATGTTTTTGGCAGTAATGATGTTTTGCTCCGGCACGACAATGTCGGTCGGGATTCTAGGCTTATCATAGAATTTCTTGTGGCCTTTTTGGATGCCCGGGAAGCCATTAACGGTAATGTTTCCGATGTACTGCATCGTTTTGTTACCACGGTCGCGCGTTTTAGGGAATTCGAACAATTCAGGCGTCGTATCGATGAAAGTCGTTTTCGCATCGCCTGATACGAAGATCGGGTGCGTAATGACGTTGAACATGAACGGAATGTTCGTTTTCACGCCACGGATACGGAATTCAATCAGGGAACGTTCCATTTTGCGGACGGCTTGATCGAATGTCGAAGCGTGTACGCATAATTTAACCAATAAGGAGTCGAAGAACGGTGTTACGACCGTACCTTGGAATCCGTTACCAGCATCCAATCGGATACCGAAGCCGCCTGGAGAACGGTAAGTGTTGATTTTTCCGGTGTCAGGGAAGAAATTGTTCAACGGATCTTCCGTCGTGATCCGGCATTGGATAGCAGCGCCGATCAATGGGATATTTGCCTGTTGCGGGATGCCGATTTCTTTATGCAGATCTTGACCTTGGGCGATCAGGATCTGTGATTGCACGATATCGACTCCTGTGATCAATTCTGTGATTGTGTGCTCCACTTGGACACGCGGATTCACTTCGATGAAGTAGAATTGATCGCCTTCCAAAAGGAATTCAACAGTTCCGGCATTCACATAGCCGACGTGTTTCATCAATTGAAGTGCAGAGTTGCAGATTTCATGGCGAACTTTATCCGACATGGAAACGCAGGGTGCCACCTCGACAACTTTTTGATGGCGGCGTTGCACGGAGCAGTCGCGCTCGTAAAGGTGAACGATGTTGCCATGCTCATCCCCTAAAATCTGAATTTCGATGTGCTTTGGATCTTGAATGTATTTTTCGACATAAATTTCATCGCTGCCGAATGCTGCTAAAGCTTCACTGCGGGCTCTTTCGAAACCTTCGCGGGCTTCTTGTTCGTTGAAGGCCATACGCATACCGCGTCCGCCGCCACCTAAAGCCGCTTTGATCATGATTGGGTAGTTGTAGGTTTCCGCAAACTCGATGACTTCGTCGATGTTTGCGACTGGACCGTCTGAACCTGGGATTGACTGGATGCCGGCTTCCACAGCCGCAACTTTTGCTTTGATTTTATCGCCAAAAATGTCCAGATGTTCCAAAGAAGGGCCGATGAATTTGATGCCTTCTTCTTGGCAACGTCTAGCGAAGTCGATATTTTCAGATAAGAAACCATATCCTGGATGAATGCCGTCTGCACCGGATTCTTTAGCGATGCGGATCAGGTCTTCGATGTCCAGATAGGCGTCGATAGGCTTTTTGCCTTTTCCGACCAAATAGGCTTCATCTGCTTTAAAACGGTGCACAGAACCTTCATCCTCTTGCGCATAAACGCCAACAGTAGGGATTTTCAGTTCAGTCAGTGCACGAAATACACGTATCGCGATTTCGCCGCGATTTGCAACCAAAACTTTTTTCAATATTTCCACCTCGCCAGTTTTATTAAATTCAGAAACATTTCTTATACAATGATTAAAAATGATTCGTGATTTCCGCCAAAGATGAAAATTTGGCGAGAGAAATCAATTATATCTTTTTAATTATTCATTTTACACATTATTCTGCTTGTTTACAACTACCTTTTTAAGAATCTGTTAATAATTGAGAAAAATGTCGTTTTTGGACAAAATACGAACTATATGAATCGTAATTCTTCATAACGTAAGCATATTTTTCGTAATTTGAAATGAACCATGCTATTGTGAGGATGGATTTGCGTTTAATGCGAACGATCTATTATGAGAGTATATTGCCCGTTTTCTGTGCTAAAATAGATAACAAAGGGACGTGAAGCGGTTACACGTTAATGTGACGGAAAGCCGAAAAACAGTCGTAAAAAATGCGGAATCCAGGAAAGAAAAGGGGGATTTGTACGTGAGTGAACCAACGATAGGCAAACGCACGCCATTATTTGAGTATTATAAAGCGAACGGCGTGAAGCTGATTGATTTCGGAGGCTGGGAGATGCCGATCCAATTTTCCGGAATTCTTGCCGAACATGAAGCAGTCCGTGAACGCGCCGGACTATTCGATTGTTCGCATATGGGGGAAATCGAAATATCCGGCGGGGAAGCCGAAAGCTACCTGAACGGGCTGCTGACGAATGATGTCAGCGAGATGACCATCGGACAAGCCCAATACAATGTCATGTGTTATCCGGATGGCGGGGCAGTCGACGATGTCATCTTGTTCAAAATGGACGAAGAGCGCTACCTGTTGGTCTGCAATGCTTCCAACACGGATAATGTCTATGCATGGATGCAGCAAAACAACGGATCGGAAGCGATCCTCAACAATATTTCCGACAGCATAGGCCTGCTCGCCCTGCAGGGACCGGCAGCCATCAAGATTTTGAAGGAACTGACGGAAGCCAATCTGGATGCCATCGGAAATTATCATTTCATCGCGGACCAGGTAGTGGCGGGCATTCCGCATGTCCTGATTTCGAGGACGGGCTATACCGGCGAAGACGGCTTTGAATTGTATCTGGCTGGTGAACAGACCGCGTCCTTATGGGAAAAACTGTTGGCCGCCGGGGAAGCCTACGGTGTGTTGCCTTGCGGGCTCGGTTCGCGGGACACGCTTCGCCTGGAAGCAGGGATGCCGCTCTACGGCCATGAATTGTCCGAGGAAATCAATCCGTTGGCGGCTGGGCTGGGATTTGCGGTCAAAACGAAAAAAACGAGCGATTTTATCGGCAAAGCGGCCTTGACGGCAATCCGCGAAAACGGATCATCCGAAAAGATCGTCGGTTTCGAAGCAACCGAAAGAGGGATCCCACGCGAAGGATACAAAGTTTTTTCCTTGGACGGGGAGGAAATCGGAATCGTCACTTCCGGAACGCAATCGCCGACTTTGAAGAAAAGTATCGGGATGGCCTTGGTGAAGTCGGAAGCGGCCGCCATCGGCACAGAAATCCAGATCGAAATACGCAACAAACGCATCCAAGCGACAATCATTCCGAAACCATTTTATAAAAGAAAGAAAAGCTGAACGGGTTCGTTCAGCCCTGAAAGAAATTTAGGAAATCGTGCCGACTGAGCATCGTAGAGCGCAATAGGTACGATTTATATAATTTCCGAAGGGCTTACCCGTGAAGCTAGCCATCATTATTGAATAAGGATAAATTTTATAATTCTCTATAACAATAAACCAGCGCACTGCGCGGAAGGATGATCAACATGGCAGACCACAAAAATTTTTATTACACAAAAGAGCATGAATGGGTAGAAAAAATCACGGATGATACGGTACGCATCGGCATTACGGAACATGCGGCGGAACAACTGGGCGACATCGTGTTCGTCGATTATGTTGCCGATCTGGATGCGGAATTGGCCAAAGGGGACGAAGCGGTCACTGTTGAATCCGTAAAATCCGTTTCGGAAGTGTATGCGCCGGTTTCCGGAACAATAATCAAACAGAACGAGGCTTTGGCTGATGCGCCAGAAACCGTCAATGCGGAAGCTTTTGCAGGTGGCTGGATGTACGAAATGCGCTTGAGCGATGCCAGCGAATTGGATGAATTGTTGAGCTACGAAGAGTACGAAGCATTCGTGGCCGAGGAGGAAGCATAAGATGACTGAGGAGCAATTCCGTTATTTACCGGATACAGCCGAAGACGAGAAGGAAATGCTGGCTGTCATCGGGGTCAAAAGCATGGAGGACCTGTTCACGGATATCCCTGAAGAGATCCGCCAGAAGGAAGAATTGGCGATTCCGTCTGCCGTCTCCGAATCGGAACTATTGAAGCAAATGAAAGCTTTGGCCGAAAAAAACGTCAGCGCCGGGCAGATGCCGATCTTCATGGGCGCCGGAACCTACGATCATTACATTCCGAGCGTGGTTGATGCAGTGATTTCGCGCTCCGAATTCTATACAGCCTATACACCCTATCAGGCGGAAGCCAGTCAAGGGGAGCTGCAGGCGATTTTTGAATTCCAATCGATGATCAGCGAATTGACCGGGATGGAAGCGACAAACTCTTCCTTATATGATGGATTCGCTTCCTTGAGTGAAGCAGTCGGTTTGGCAGCGGCAGTCACGAAACGGAACGAAATCGTGCTTTCACAAGCGGTCCATCCGAATGCCCGTGCCGTCATCCACGCCGCCGCAAAAGGTCGCGGTCTGGATGTCATCGAAGTGTTGATGGAGAAGGACGTCACCAATTTCAATGTCACAAGATGCCTGACGACTCCGGATACCGCTGCGATCGTAGTCCAATACCCGAATTTCTTCGGATCGGTGGAAGATTTGGCTGTTGTTAAAAAGATCGCCGAAGACAAAGGGGCGCTGTTGATCGTGATGGCCAATCCGTTGGCGCTGGGAATCCTCGAAGCGCCCGGCAATTTGGGTGCGGATATCGTTGTCGGCGACACGCAGCCTTTCGGTTTGCCGATGTCATTCGGCGGCCCGCACTGCGGTTACTTCTCCGTTAATCAAAAGCATATCCGCAAAGTTCCCGGCAGAATCGTCGGGGAAACCGTGGATGCGGCTGGGGAGCGCGCCTTTGTGTTGACGCTCCAAAGCAGGGAGCAGCATATCCGCCGCGAAAAAGCGACATCCTACATGAGTTCGAACCAAGCCTTGAATGCGTTGGCTTCCGCCGTCTGCATGGCGGCCCTCGGGAAGCAGGGCGTCCAGGAAATGGCGCAGCTGAACGTCGACAAAGCGGCTTATTTTGCCCAAGCTTTGCAGGCTAAAGGCTTCGCGATCCTGAACCAAGCGCCATTCTTCAATGAGTTCGTCATCGATCTGTCTTTCCCAGCCGAAGAAGCCAACCGCGCTCTGCTGGAGGCGGGAATCATCGGCGGTTACAGCTTGGCGGAGACTTATCATAAGCCGAATCAGCTGTTGGTTTGTGCCACCGAAAAACGCACGAAGGAAGAAATCGACCGATTCATTGCGGTATTGGAGGGTATGAACCATGCGTAAAACGAAAAATGTGATCTTTGAATTAAGCCGTCCGGGTCGCGTCGGCTACACCCTGCCGAAAAGCGATGTCCCGAAAACGGACTTCAAAGCAAAACTGCCGGAGCATCTTGTCCGCAAACAGCCAGCCGAACTGCCTGAAATCAGCGAACTGCAACTGATGCGCCATTACACCAACCTTTCCCAGGATAATTTCGGCGTGGAAAACGGCTTTTATCCGCTGGGATCCTGCACAATGAAATACAATCCGAAAATCAATGAGGTGACCGCCCGCTTGGACGGGTTCGCCAACATCCACCCGTATCAACCGGTGGAGACCGTCCAAGGCGCACTGCAACTGATGCATGAGCTGCAGGATGATCTGGCAGTCATCACCGGCATGGATGGCGTTTCTTTGCAGCCGGCAGCCGGAGCGCACGGCGAATGGACCGGATTGATGATGGTGCGGGCTTACCATGAAAAGAATGGCGACCTGCAGCGCACAAAAGTCTTCGTGCCGGATAGTGCGCATGGCACCAATCCATCCAGCGCGCATATCGCGGGCTTCGATGTGGTAAGCATCCCATCGACCGCTGAAGGGTTGGTCGATCTCGAAGCCTTGCGCAACGCAGTCGATGACCAGACTGCCGCCTTGATGCTGACGAATCCGAATACGTTGGGCCTTTTTGAACGCGACATCGTCCAGATTGCCGAAATCATCCACGGAGCCGGCGGATTGCTGTATTACGACGGAGCGAACCTGAACGCAATCCTCAGCAAAACGACGCCGGGCACGATGGGCTTCGATATCGTCCACCTGAACCTGCACAAGACTTTCAGCACGCCGCATGGCGGTGGCGGACCGGGAGCCGGTCCGGTAGGCGTAAAAGCTTATCTCAAGGAGTTCTTGCCGATCCCGAGAGTGGAGAAGACGGAAGAAGGCTATGTGCTGAACAGCAATCATCCCGCTTCGATTGGGCCGGTCAAAGGCTATTACGGCAACTTCGGCGTCCTTGTCAGAGCCTATACCTACATCCGCACAATGGGTCCAGTCGGCTTGCGCAAAGTTTCTGAGAGCGCCGTATTGCATGCGAATTATTTGCGCAAGCTTCTCGAGAACGATTTCGACACGCCTTATCCGGTCATCTGCAAGCACGAATTCGTCCTTTCTGGCAACCGCCAGAAGAAAGGCGGCGTGCGGACATTGGATATGGCTAAACGCTTGTTGGATTACGGCTACTATGCTCCGACCGTCTATTTCCCGCTGATCGTCGAGGAAGCCTTGATGATCGAGCCGACGGAAACCGAGAGCAAAGAAACGCTCGATGACTTCGCGAACGCGCTGATCGCGATTGCGCGCGAAGCCGCCGAAACGCCGGAAACCGTCACCCAGGCCCCGCATCAGACATCTGTCAGACGACTGGATGAAGTGCGCGCTGCCAGGGTGATCAAGGTAAAATACTGAATGGGTTAAATCAAAAGAACAGCCCCCGCTTATCCATTGATTAATGGATCGGCGGGGGCTGTTCGTTGTCTGCGACGTGATTATTGTGCGACAGTCTGTTCCAGCAACAGGTTCATGTTCAGGAAGCCGCGCTCGCTCTTCAGTTGGAGGGCTCGCAGACGCTCATTAAAATCGACGACATTGTCACTGTCGAGGAAAACCAGCGCCCATTTTTGAGCAGGGACAGGTCCGATGTTTTTGAAGTTGTAATATTTTTGGATTTCCGTGATGGCGGAATCGGTAAAACTGACCACTCCCCATGACTGAAGTCAGGGGGTTCTGAGAGATAGCGCACAGTTGTAGCTATCTACGTTTCTGCTCATAAGACTTTCAAACTTGTGGTCGAAAGGCCATAGGGCCACTAGCGTATTTATTCTCGGAACTTCGCGGGGCTAGTGCGTATAGCTCGGTACTACTCTGACTCAGCCAAGAATGACCTGTCGTGTACTTTCGGCACCCGCTGTTTACGTCCGTGCAGTCAATCGGACGGGTTTGCATTTATGCGACAAACCAACGCAATGTTTTACTTTGGGAACAACATAATCGTTCCACTTCTTGGTTATGCAGTTTGACAAAGTTCTCCCATTTACGATTGCACAAGTCTACGTCAACACTGTCCAGACTGTCCGTTGTATTTCCAATTAAAAATCCGCTGTAGAGATCGCGTTGGATTGGTACACCCAGGATGTCCGCATTCCAGCGCTCATTGAGTTGTTTCTTTGTATACTCGCCGGTTGCATGATTGAATTGACTTGCTTTCGTTGCGCAAGTATCGATTTTCTGTAAGGGCCGGTTTTGATAGCCTAGTTTTCGGGCGACAATCTCCAGAAGCAAGGCAGGGCCATGGACCTGAATGGACTTGCCAAAGCGTTTCTTTTTGTTGATTTTGCCGTTTTGTTTGTTTCGTGTTGTTTTTTTGGCACGTTTCTGCAGCGATTGAAACCTCATGGTTTCAACCCGGATATCCGAACCCAGTGCCAAAATGTCATTCGCCAGTTGTTCGTGCGCTTGTTTCCTTTTGCGGGCAATCTTACGATGTCTGTCTTTCCGTTTTGCTTTGAGCTTCAGGTAACGCTTTGAAAAGATCCACCGGGCCCCGATTTTCGCAACTCCATTTTCTTTGAAATTATCGGGATTGGTTGCTCGTTTTGACCGATCCATGGCGCGCTCGATGCGGCGAAGTTCTTTCGCATCTTCGTTGATTTCAGGTGCCAGTTCACGTAGGGTCACGCGTTCATCCGAAACGATTGCGATTGTGGACGTACCGATATCCAACCCAACTCGTAGGTTGTCTTCAGCAATAAGCTTTCGATTCCGTTTCTGTGGGGGATAGCCTTCCTGCACGAATTGGACAAAGTAGCGTTGTTTGCCGCGGATTTCCCGTCTGATTATCCGGCAATACTTGGTTCGATCCATCAGAGCAAGGTGTGCGTATACGTCATTTGGTTTGAGTAGGTAGTCAAACACGTTGCCACGGCCAAATGTAATGTATCCTTCTTTGCGTTTGATCGTGGAATTATTGGACTTTCCTTCGATGCTTATGTTATCCAATTGAGACTTGAAATGTACGCGATCGGCTTGACCATAGTTAATTTTTTCTACTGCCTGGAAAGCACGCGTAGCCAGTTTTTGGCACTCATCAATACCGAGAGAACCAAAGTGATGTTTGGACGCAACGACAAATGCATGCAGTTGGTATTCGGAATACCCATAGGCAAGTTCGATGCCACGAAGTGCCTTCACGCGATCCACACCGCCTTTTTCTGCGACCAATTCGCGATAGGTTTTGTCGGCACGCACGGCTTTCAAACGTTTGAGTGCTTCGCCCAAACAGGTATTGTAGATTGCTTTTGCGATTCGCATTTTCTTTTCCAGGAAATCACGTTGTCGTTTGTTTACCTGCAGTTCGAGTTCCAACACATAACTCGGTGTTTTCGCTTTTGCCATCCGGGTTCAGCTCCTTTAGTCGTCGTTCCACCGACGGTCTCTCGTGCAGTTTCAGCGGTTGGATCGGACAGCGGAAGGATTGGTTTGGACTAGCATACAGGTGCATCATTTGAAAGAAAGAGACCTAAGGTCGTAGTATGTTGCTAAATTTGAATAGGCTTTCTTTGGCTGGGAAAAAGCTTCGATTGCCTTCTAAAGATAGGATACGCATTTTGTTCAGACATTCTTTTGGTTTTCGATATATTTTTGGATTGTTTCCTCGTCGATATGTCCAATGGAACTTGAGAAATAACTGCGGATCCAGAGGCTCGGCAAGCGCGATTTCAGAGATGGTAATTCTTTGCGCAGGATACTGGCAGACTGTCCCTTGAAATCCTTAATGATTTTATGTAGTAACAAACGTGGATCGAAATCGATGAAGAGATGCACATGGTCCGGCATAATCTCAAGGGCTTTTATTCCAAACCCTTTTCTGTTGCAATCTCATAAAGGACTTCTTTCAAGCGTTCCGCTATGTCATCCACCAAAACCGGGCGGCGATATTTCGGACAGAAGACAATATGGAACTGATTCTTATAGACGATCCCTTTTTTATGGGTGTATGTCTCTTTAACCACTGGTGCCACAACCGTTCTGTTAAGTTTATTGTACCGTATATGAGTAATTTGTTAAATAATTAACTACCTTGATTTTGGGGTACTATAGGTGTGTCAACAAGAATTTTTGAGAAATCCCCTGTTTTCGAGCCAACTAAATGTAGCCTGAATCCAGAACCGCAATTCCTCCCCTCGATTGAAGTCGATGGCTTCCTTGCCTAATACTTGTAACGGTTCGGGCAAACTGCCTATCCGGTTCTGTTTTCTTACAAGAACTATATGATATATCATTCAAAAATCAAAAAAAGCCATCTTCCAAATGGAGGATGGCCAGGCTTATCAGTCTGCTTTTACGGTCTGTTTTCGTTTGCGGATATACCAAATGATGACGGCGATCCCGATAATGCCAAGGATGACGTAGGCGACATTGGAATAGATGTCCATGTAATGGACGATCGTTTCCCATTGCGAGCCGACAGCCGCGCCCAGGTAGATCAGGACGGTGTTCCAGATGACGGTACCGACAGTCGTGAACAGAAGGAAAAGGCCGAAGTTCATGTTGGCCATTCCGGCAGGCAATGAAATCAAGCTCCGGATCAACGGCACGAAGCGGCAGAAGAAAACCGTCCAGAAGCCATAGCGGTCGAACCACGAATCCGCTTTGTGGATATCAGCATGTGTGATGCGCAGGATGTTGCCGTACTTATCGACGATTTTGTCCAATCTTTCGACATCCAAAAGGGTACCGATACCATAAAGAATCGCAGCCCCGACTACTGCACCGATTGTTGCAGCGACAATCATCAAGGGAATGTTGAGCTCCGTAGTGGTTGTCATAAACCCGCCAAAAGTCAAGATGACCTCAGAAGGGATCGGCGGAAAAAGGTTTTCGATCATAATCAAAAATGCTACACCTAAGTAGCCAAATTGCTCCATAATGCTTTGAATCCAAGCTTCGATAGTGATTCACTCCTCAAAAATTAGTTCTATATTATTCCAATGTTCTAATCTAACTATACACGAAGCACCGGCATTTTCAATTTATTTTGAATAATCTTAAGAAAATCCTATTGGAATGATCGCTGCTCAATCATGTCCACGACCAGTTTGGACGCGCATTTGCCGAATCGTTCTTTTTACATCGAAAGCCAATTTTGGTAGAATCAAAGGTATATGGGTTGAAAATAATGAAGAGGTGGGGGAGATTCTTTGGCAAATAAAGAAAAGTCAGGCCGATTGTTTTGGATGCTGTTCAAATCAACGTTTGTGCTGAGCGCATTCACTTTCGGCGGCGGGTACGTCATCGTGCCGTTGATGCAAAAGAAATTCGTGGAGGAACTCAAATGGATCGAGGCGGATGAAATGCTGGATCTGGTCGCTTTAGGGCAGTCCGCGCCCGGTGCGATCGCCGTCAACACGTCCATTCTGGTAGGCTACCGGATGGCGGGATTGCTGGGGGCTTTGGTGACTGTCTTCGGGACGGTTACACCGCCGCTGATCATCATCACGCTCATATCCTATTTCTACATGAATTTCCGTGAAAATCCGATCGTGGATGCTTTGATGATCGGGATGCAGGCCGGTGTGGCGGCAGTCATCGTCAATGTCGTCATCGGCATGGTCAGCGGCGTCGTCAAACAACGGGACATCATCAACACACTACTGTTGATTTCAGCATTCATCGCTTCTTACTTTTTTGATGTCCACGTTGTCCTGATCATTTTCCTGGCAGGGCTGGTCGGTTTCATCAATCTGAGCTACCGCGCGAAGATGGGGGTGGGCAAATGATTTATCTGCAATTATTCTGGTCTTTTTTCCAGATCGGCTTATTCACAATCGGAGGGGGCTATGCTTCCTTGCCGCTGATCCGGGATGAAATCGTCGTGAACCAGGGCTGGCTGACGATGCAGGAATACACGGACATCATCACGATTTCGCAGATCACGCCAGGCCCGATCGCCATCAATTCAGCGACTTTCGTGGGCACAAAGGTGGGCGGTTTTGCGGGAGCGATCATCGCGACGCTGGGTACGGTCACGCCTTCGATCATCCTATCGCTGATTTTGGCATGGGCCTACTATAAGTACCGCGACATCAAAATCATGCAGGGGATCCTCGGCGGGCTTCGTCCGGCAGTTGTGGCTTTGATTGCTACGGCAGGACTGGCGCTCTTTGTGGCTGCCTTATTCCAATCCGGCGGGACAGCAATCGGCGGAATCACAATCAACTTCCTCGCGGTGGCGATCTTCCTTGCGGCACTGTATGCGCTCCGGACCACAAAAATCGATTCGATTTGGCTGATACTCGTATCGGGAGCCGTGAGCATCCTCTTCCATTTTTTCAGTTGACAGGGTGTATAATAAAAAGATAGCTCATTCGCTTTGTCAAGAAAGGAACTAGTCATGACGTCAAATCATTCAGATAAAAAGCTTCAGTCCAAAAAGAGTTTGCCAAAGAAATGGAACGGTCTGAAACCGTCACGCTTCGCGAAGTACCGCAGTTGGATCAACAGCGGCAGCCCGGGAATCTGCGGAACTTATTGCAGCGCCGTGCTGGTCCATGATGCGGTTCTGCATAAATACAAGCATTCCCTTGATAAAGATACCTTGCTGGCAGGTTTATTGACGGTCGTTGACGAATTTATGCCCTACAAAGGCACCTTCTTCTGGGATGTGCAACACGGCCTGAAAGTCTTGCTGGCAGATATTCCTGACTGGATTGTAAAATCGGGCCTCATCACGGAAAAAATCGTACCAGCCCTGTTGGATCGCCCGGATCCGGTACCTGTCATAGTCGGAACGACGCGTCTGTTCAACAGCAAGTACAAGAACCATTGGGTGGTCGTCTATGCTTACGGCTACAACGAAGACGGAAAGCTTTACTATAAGGCTTACGATAACCACGGCCGCTACCAGGCCATTTTGCCGGCATCGCAGACGATCGGTTGTGTCTGGTTGGAAGAGAGAAAAAAATAATTAGAATACATAGCTATTATTGGGAGGAAAAAGATGAGGGAATATGATTTTATCGCCATCGGAGGAGGCAGCGGCGGCATTGCGACGATGAACCGAGCATCAGAATATGGTGCCAAAACAGCTGTTATTGAAGGGAATTTATTGGGGGGAACCTGTGTGAACATCGGTTGCGTACCGAAAAAAATCATGTGGTATGCATCCCAAATATCCGAGGCGATCCACAAATACGGACCC
Source organism: Trichococcus sp. (assembly GCF_055118575.1). NCBI lineage: Bacteria > Bacillati > Bacillota > Bacilli > Lactobacillales > Carnobacteriaceae > Trichococcus > Trichococcus sp. The sequence goes on from NZ_JBSQPW010000001.1 coordinate 58,886, forward strand.
GATTACGGGTTCGCTACTGGCGCGCATAAAATCGACTTCCCGACCTTATTGAAGAACCGGGATGCCTACGTCGAGCGCTCCCGCAATTCCTATCAAGCGGGCTTCGAACGCCGTAATGTCGATGTGATCGAAGGCTTCGCCAAATTCGTCGACAACCATACCGTTGAAGTGAACGGGGAGCTGATCCGCTCCAAGCATATCCTGATTGCGACCGGCGCAAAACCGATCCGCCCACGGATTCCTGGAGCGAAACTCGGCGACGTTTCCGATACGTTCTTCGAATGGACCGAATTGCCGGAAAAAGTCGCTGTTGTCGGTGCGGGTTACATTGCCATCGAATTGGCCGGCGTGCTGCACAATCTGGGCGTGGATACGCATCTTTATGTCCGCTACGATTCGCCGTTGCGCAAATACGATGACATCATCATCGAAGGCCTGATGCAGGAAATCGAAAATGACGGTCCGACGCTTCACACGCATGCCGTATCGAAAGCTGTCGAAAAGAATGCGGACGGCACTTTGACGCTGCATCTCGAGGACGGCAGATCGGAAGTTTTCGACAAAATCATCTGGGCCATCGGACGGACCGCCAACATCGACGGTCTCAATATCGAAGCGACGGATGTGAAAGTCAGCGACAAAAAGTTCATCATCGTCGACGAATACGAGAACAGCTCTGTCGATGGCATCTATGCAGTCGGGGACGTAACCGGCAAGAACATGCTGACGCCGGTAGCGATCGCAGCCGGACGCAGACTTTCGGAACGCCTGTTCAACAACAAGCCAAACGAAAAGCTGGACTACGACAACATCCCGACCGTTATCTTCAGCCACCCGCCAATCGGCAGCATCGGATTGAGCGAAAAAGACGCCATAGCGAAGTTTGGTGCTGATCAGGTGAAAGTATACAAATCCACCTTCGCATCCATGTACACGGCTGTTACAGCCCATCGCCAGCTTGTGAAGATGAAACTGGTCTGCGTGGGTGAAAATGAAAAAGTCGTCGGCCTCCATGGCATCGGTTATGGCGTCGATGAAATGATCCAAGGCTTCGCGGTAGCCATCAAAATGGGCGCCACAAAAGCCGACTTCGACAACACCGTAGCCATCCATCCCACTGGAGCGGAAGAATTCGTGACTATGAGATAAAAAATTGAGAAATTCCGATTCATTCATCGTTCGTTGGAGAAAACGGATGGCAATAAAAAAGATAACACAACTCTTTACCTGGGTACCTGTATAATTAACAATTTTCAAATTTTCAAATAACAAATTTTCAAATAACAACTTTTGATTTGCTTTTTTCTTCCCCGTCGTTTATATTGAATAAGAACTGAATAGAAGTTTTCCGTAAGGGAGTAACTAGCAGCCATGCTGCGGTAATGCCAACAGTAAGTAGATCCGACAGGGTCTGCTGGTTTTACCTTAAATAGTGAGACTTACGCCTACCGATTCTTGAGAAAGACGGTAGCGCGTAAGTCTCTTTTTTGTTACTCAGTTGCGGAAGAAAGTGGGGATGAAATCGGAAAAAGCTTAACGCAGCAATAGTTGAAATCAATGCAACGGGGAATGATGAAAATAGATAATCCAACTGGAGGTTTTCAAATGGAAAACGAAAGAATGAGCAAAACAATAGTAGAGGCAAAACAGAAGGCGGTCCATCCGCACAAGATCAAGCCGGAAGGGACTTCCCTGGCGGCCTACCAGAAAAGCCTGGATACAATTTTTGTGGAAACAGGAAGCACCAAGGAAGGTCTCGATGAACAGGCTGTAGAAAACAGACAGGCGGAGCACGGGTTCAACGAACTGGCGACGAAGGAACGTGATTCGGCCCTGAAGTTGTTTGTTGAGACGTTCAAGGATGCAATGGTTTTAGTGTTGCTGGCTGTCGCCGCAATTCAGATGGCCATGGGGCATGCAGCAGAATCCTTGATAATTTTCGCAGTTTTGATGATCAATTCGATTGTCAGCATCATCCAGACAAGGAAAGCGGAAGGCTCGCTGGATGCTTTGAAGAGTCTGTCCGCTCCGATGGCAAAGGTAAAAAGGGCTGGCGCTCGGCTCACTATTCCGGCAAGAGAATTGGTTGTCGGTGATATCGTCAGCTTGGACGCCGGCGATTATGTCCCTGCGGATGGCCGCTTGGTTGAAGCTGGTTCGCTGAAGGTGGATGAAGCGATGCTGACCGGGGAGTCCCTCCCTGCGGATAAGGAAGTGAAGAATATCAACGGTTCCGTGCCGATAGGGGATCGCTTCAACATGGTGCATAGTGGGACGCTGACGGTATATGGCCGGGGCGAGTTCGTGGTAACGGGTATCGCCAAAGACACCGAAATCGGAAAAGTGGCGAACCTATTGGAAAATGCGCTGGCAAAGCAAACGCCGCTGCAAAAGAATCTGGAGCATTTCAGCAAAAGATTGGGCGTGGGTATCCTGGCGCTTTCCGGCTTCATTTTTGGTATCCAGTTCGTCCGTATGATGGGAGAAGGCACAACGGATATGGGCGCAGGCATGCTGAGCGCCTTCATGTTTGCTGTCGCAGTAGCTGTTGCTGCGATTCCGGAAGCCTTGCAGTCGATCGTAACGATTGTCCTTTCGATCGGGACGAAGAAAATGGCCAAGCAAAACGCAATCATTCGCAAACTGTCTGCAGTAGAAACATTGGGATCGACTAGCATCATCGCCACCGACAAAACCGGAACTTTGACCCAGAACAAGATGACGATCGTCGACCACTATTTGGCGAACGGTCAACCCGGTACATTCAACAATCAGCCGGAGACGTGGTCATTCGATGAGCAGCGACTGATGCAGATTGCGGTCTTGTCCAATGATGCCAGTATCAACACGGAAGGACAGGAATTGGGGGATCCAACGGAAGTTGCCATGGTCGCCTTCAGCAACAAAATGAACCAGCCCTTTGGCTCATTGCGGGAAGCCTATCCCCGCGAAGCGGAGTTGCCCTTCGATTCGGAACGGAAACTGATGTCCACGGTCCATACGATCGAAAGCGAACGCTTGCTGCTGACGAAGGGCGGTCCTGATGTCGTGTTCGGGCGCAGCACAAAAATATTGATTGATGGTGAGGTATTGCCGTTGACGAAAGAAATTTTGGACAGAATCAAGCAACAGAATGAGCATTTCTCGGAGCGTGCCCTTCGTGTCTTGGCTTTCGCCTATAGGCCGATGGAAGCAAACGACACAGTCGATTTTGATGCGGAGCACGATCTGATCCTGGTCGGCCTTATGGCGATGATCGATCCGCCTCGCGAAGCGGTATACGCTGCGGTTGAGGAAGCAAAGAAGGCCGGCATAAAGACCGTGATGATCACCGGCGATCACAAAACGACGGCGCGCGCAATCGCCCGGGACATCGGCATTGCGGATGAGGAGGACCTCGCTTTGACAGGCCAAGAACTGGACAATCTCAGCGATCGGGAATTGGATGGTATCTTAGAGCAAGTATCCGTCTATGCAAGGGTATCCCCCGAGAATAAAATTCGAATTGTCCGCGCATGGCAGAAAAAAGGCCATGTCACCGCAATGACGGGCGACGGGGTGAATGATGCGCCGGCTTTGAAGCAGGCGGATATCGGCATCGCCATGGGCAGCGGAACGGATGTAGCGAAAGAGGCGGCGGCAATGGTACTGACCGATGACAATTTTGTTTCCATCGTCAGCGCGGTCGGAGTCGGCCGGAACGTCTATGAGAACATCAAGAAAGCCATCGCCTATCTTTTCTCGGGTAATCTGGGGGCGATCATCGCAATTATCGCAGCGCTCCTGATGGATTGGGTAAATCCGTTCACAGCTCTGCAACTGCTGTTCATCAACTTGGTCAATGATTCCATTCCCGCGATTGCTTTGGGGATGGAGAAGGGAGAGCCTGACGTGATGTCGCGCAAACCAAGGGATCCAAACGAGGGCATTTTCTCCGGTGACACGCTCGTTTCAGTCATCTACCGTGGGGTGCTGATCGGGGGAGCCGTTATCCTTTCTCAATTCATCGGGCGCGGATACTCGGATGAATTGAGCGTAGCTATGGCTTTCTCCACCTTGATCATCGCCCGTACGTTGCAGACATTTCCGGCCCGTTCGAATTCCCAGACGGCAATCGGAGCAGGTTTCTTTTCAAATAAGTATGTGCTCTATGCTGTAGCTTTCTGCAGCACCTTGTACGCAGTGACTTTGCTGCCGGCGGTACGCGGTATCTTCTCGATACCAGCCGATTTCGGTTTGGTGCAGTTTGGTATAGCAGCAGGCTTGGCCTTGGTTGCGGTCGCATTGATGGAAGCGACGAAGCTAATCATAAAACGAGTCAGGAACTGATGAAATGACTAACAAATTAGGCCGAGATATATTTTCCCTTAATATCGAGGGACTTATCTATGAAAGGTAAAATAATGTATGGTCGGTTACTCAGGCTTTCTCTACCTTGGCTTTTGTATATTCAAAGCAATACAAAGTGACATTTTGCTAATAACGAACTGATTTTTTTCAATATTCAAAACATTTACCATGTTTGTTTTTTGTAAAATATATTGTAATGCTCTTGTGGTTGTGGTAAAGTTTTGTTAGGGTCTATCAGAATGCTGAACGATAGATTTATTTTGATGAGTTTGGAGATTATGTTCATGACAAGAGGACAAATTGAATCGAAAATAAGCGAAGCAATAAGTAAATTTGAGATTGAACAAATGGGCAGAGGCCCTGAGAGAATAAGGACGATAATTTTTCAAGATTTGATTATTATCAGACTTAAAGGTTTTTTGAGTCCTTCTGAGAAAAGCCTAGCTAAAACCAAGCATGGAATTGAGCTAGTCAAAAAAGTTAGGATAGCTCTCTTTGAAAACGCTCAAGTCGAATTAGAGGCTGCTCTTAAATCAGTAATAGATGTTGGAGTTATCAGCACTTACTCTGATGTCAGCACTAAAACAGGAGAAAAAATCATAGTTATTGTCGTTGATAGGAATATTGAGGAAATTTTAGCATAATAAATGTGGAAGACTTTTAGAAGGGTTTTTAATCAGTCTAAGAGTAAGCCAATAGCAACATCTCTTCTTTTTAGAGTGTTGTTATTGGCTTATTTCTTTATAATGTGTAAAAATATTATATAGGAAACAAATAGATTGATTATTGCACTTAAGTTTGATGCGTAACTTTAAGTTGTGTGATAACTTGGGAAATTCGCTAATAAAAAACGGTAGAATTAAGATTTTTGGTTTTGATTTTGAATACCAGAAAACAGTAAGAACATAATTCTTGCGACGCACTCATAAAATTGGGAATCTGGTATTTGATTTATTTATACTTATCGGAAGAGAGTTGGGATACACATGAAACGGGATTTAAAAATAAACAACAAGATGCAACAAAAAGTAAGATGGCTATATGTTTTATTAGGAATAATAATTATGATGTTTCTTGGAACCGTTTATTCATATAGTGTCTTCAGGATTCCGCTAGAGGAAGAATTCCAAATTGGTTCAACAGAAAGCGGACTACCATATATGACGTCATTAGCCTTTTACGCGATTTTCATGTTTTTGACAGGCAAATATATTGAAAAGTATGATCCAAGAATGATCATTTTAACTGGAGGATTGCTTGTTGCAGTAGGTTGGATCATGTCATCATTTGCGACAAATATAATAATGTTAACAATAACCTATGGCTGTATAGGTGGAGCTGGCGTGGGGATTGCATACGGTGCACCAATGAATGTTGTTGCAAAGTGGTTCCCAGAGAAAAAAGGGTTTGCAGTTGGAATGGTATTAATTGGATTTGGACTTTCGCCACTAATTACTGCACCTCTTGCCAGAGTATTGGTCGAGTCATTTGGCGTAATGCAAACATTCCTTATTCTTGGAGTATGCTTAAGCGTGTTGCTGCCTATAGTTGCCTTCCCTCTTAGTTATCCGAGACAAATCGATATAAAGCAGGTAGAGTACGATAGAGGAAAAGTTGATGAGACGCTAAATGTCCAAGTTTACGAAATGATCAGAATGAGAACCTTTAAAGGCATTTATTTAAACTTTGTGATTGGAACAATGATAGGATTGATGTTAATAGGTAGCACGGTGAATATAGGTGTTGACTATGTAGGTATGGATTCAAAAATAGTAACGCAATTTATGGCATTGTTTGCAATTTTTAACGGTTTGGGTCGACCAATATTTGGGTGGGTGACAGACAAATTAAAACCACAAAAAGCAATGTTCTTATCGTATGCATTAATCCTTGCGTCTTCCGTCTTGATGTTGCTGTGGGGTAAGGGCAATGAAATTATATTCGTTATTTCATTTTCGATGTTTTGGTTCAATTTAGGTGGTTGGCTTGCAATTGCACCGGCATCTACCCTAAAACTGTTTGGGATAAAATATTACACTCAGAATTACGGGCTGATATTTACGGCATATGGCTTCGGTGCGATTACTGGAGTTTCGACCACAGGCGGGCTGTTAGATGCTACTGGCAACTATGATTCGATATTTTATTATGTTTTGATATTATGCATCCTAGGCATTTTTTTAACAACGAAATTCATGCGGGACAACATTTCAAAAGGGGTATAGGAGATGAGAATATTTGAAAACCGCAACATGGTTTTTGTAACAAAGCATAGCAAAGAAAGTGTCGTTAGTCCAATAATGGAAAAAGAAACTGGGTGTAATGTGATTGTCGAGAGTAGATTTGACACTGACAAACTGGGCACATTCTCGAGAGAATGTGATCGAACTGAATCACAACTGAATACTGCACGTATTAAAATTAATGAGGGGATGAAGCTGCAAGGTATAGATATTGGAATAGCAAGTGAGGGAAGTTTTGGATCCCATCCTTTTGTTCCTATTCCTTGGAACACAGAAATAGTCTTACTTTTTGACAAAAAAGAAAATCTGGAAATATATGGAATTTACGAGGGACCACAAACAAACTATAACCATATGCTTACAAGTTCTTATGAGGATGTGTTGGAATTTGCAAAAAAAATTGGATTCCCGGAGCACTACTTGATTCTTCGTCCTGATAATGAATATTCCTCAGAAATAATTAAGGAAATTCATAACTACGAAAAACTTTTTGATGCCTTTAAACGATGTGCGGAACTCTCTAAGACTGGTGTAGTGTTCATCGAAACCGATATGCGCGCGTATGCCAATCCAACGAGAATGAGAAATATCGGGCGCGCAACCCAAGATTTAGTCTCAAAGCTATTGAGCTTATGTCCGGAATGTGGTGCCCCGGGGTTTATAGTTAAGGATATAGTGAGAGGTTTGCCTTGTGAAGATTGTAACCATCCAAGCAAAATGCCTCTAAAGTATAAAAGCGACTGTTATAAATGTGGACATTCGGAGGAAAATTTGTACCCGAAGGGACAGTTTGCTTCACCGATGTACTGTGACATATGCAATCCTTAGAGGTTCTTCACTCAACACCATTCTTATAAACATCATAAATTAACAAGTAAAATATTCCAGTTACGCGAAGCCGGTACGGAAATGGTCAAAGTAACACAAAGATGAACAGTTCTCGTTCAATAATGTTTGGTGATTTAATAACGAGTCATCCGTTGGTCAACCAACGAGGACGACTAATTGTTGACCTCCTGTGTCTTATGATGCTGATTCTTTGCGCTTAACTTATACTGATTTTTTAAGAAAGAAGGATGGATATGATGGAGTTTTATAGGAAATCAAAAGATGAAATTATGCATGAATTCCAAAGTGGTATAGAAGGACTTAATGGTATTCAAGTTGAAAACATGCGTATCAAATTTGGTTCTAATGAATTACAGGAAAGACAAAAAAAATCTCCGTTCATCGTTTTTTTGTTACAGTTTAACGACTTCTTGATATGGATTCTTTTAGTAGCCGCAGTGCTGTCAGGGGTTTTGGGGAAGTTAGAAAGTACGCTTGTTATTGCTATTGTGGTTCTTATCAATGCAATATTGGGAACGGTTCAACACTTGAAGGCAGAAGAGTCTCTGTCTGCGTTAAAAGCGTTATCGGCACCTAGGTCTAAAGTGATAAGAAATGGCGAAATTGTGACAGTTGACTCAAAGGATGTTGTTGTTGGGGATTTGATGCTTGTTGAGACGGGTGACTTCATATCGGCAGACGGAAGAATTATTGATTCATTCAGTCTAAGGGCGGATGAAAGCTCACTAACAGGCGAGTCAGTAAGTGTTGAAAAAGATACTTTACCCATTAATGAAATAAACTTATCTCCTGGAGATCAGCATAATATGATTTTTTCTGGAACGCATATCACTTATGGGCGAGGCCGGGCTATTGTTACAGGTGTTGGTAGGAGTACAGAAATTGGTAAAATCGCAACCTTAATTGAGCAGGCAAAGGAAAAAGCGACACCTCTGCAAAAAAGTCTTGATGAATTCGGGAAAAAGTTGGCTATGATAATCATTGCAATCTCTGTATTGATATTTGCCCTGAATTTATACAGAAACAATCCCCTTGTGGATGCGTTGATGTTTTCCATATCTCTTGCAGTAGCAGCAATACCTGAAGCATTGAGCTCAATCATCACAATCGTATTGGCTGTTGGTACCAGAAGGATGGCCCAGGAGAATGCGATTGTAAGAAAGTTGCATGCCGTCGAAGGCTTAGGAAGCGTATCTGTGATTTGCTCAGACAAAACAGGCACGCTGACTCAGAATAAGATGTCCGTAAAAAGGATATATACAAGAAGACAGTTATTCAAAGAAAATGAACTGGACATTCACAGAGAACATGATTTCAGACTATTGTTGATGGCGTTGCTATGTAATGATTCTATCACAAATGAGTATAATGAAATTGGTGATCCAACAGAGATTGCCCTAGTTAAACTAGGGGAAATATACGGAATTGATGAACTGGAGGTTAGGCAACAGAATAAGCGAATATCAGAGTTGCCGTTTGATTCCAACAGAAAATTGATGAGTACACTTCATGATATTGATGATAAACGCGTGATGATTACAAAAGGTGCGATGGATGTCATTCTAAGTAGGTCAACTATGATAGATGATGCAAACGAAATCAGACCAATATCACCTGAAGTTCAAGAAGAGGTAGAGCAAATGAATCATCTTTTAAGCAAGGATGGACTCCGCGTCCTTGCTTTTGGATACAAGGAATTAAATAGAGATAAATTGGACATCGATGACGAATATGGACTGACTTTCATGGGGCTGATAGCTATGATGGATCCTCCTCGACCAGAGTCAAAAAAAGCTGTTTCTGATTGTCATAGTGCGGGCATACGAACAGTTATGATTACAGGAGACCACATAATTACAGCATCAGCTATAGCCAAGGAAATTGGTATTTTGGATGAGGCATCTCAAGCTATTGAAGGATACCGACTTGAGTCAATGAGTGATGAAGCACTTAGGGAGCTTGTTCCAACGGTATCTGTCTATGCCAGAGTTTCTCCAGAGCATAAAATCAGGATCGTGCGAGCATGGCAAGAGTTGGGTTATTCGGTCGCAATGACTGGAGACGGCGTTAATGATGCCCCCGCGCTGAAGCAGGCGGATATCGGCGTAGCTATGGGGATAACCGGTACTGAGGTTTCAAAAGATGCTGCTTCTGTGGTACTAACTGATGACAATTTCGCAACTATAGCAAAAGCCATAAGTAATGGGAGAAGCATATACGATAACATAAAGAATGCGGTTAAATTTCTTCTTTCAGGGAACACTGCAGGAATATTGGCAGTCCTCTATGCTTCGCTGGTTAATCTCCCGGCCCCGTTTGCTCCCGTCCATTTATTATTTATAAATCTAGTTACGGACAGCTTGCCGGCTATTGCCATTGGCATAGAAGCTCCAAATGCTGGAGTGATGAATGATAAACCAAGAGACATCAAAGAACCGCTTCTTACTAAACCATTTGCAATTGAAATTTTCACTCAAGGTTCATTGATTGCATCTGTGACTATGGTAGCATTCTATATTGGAATGCAAACATCTGTAGCTACGGCTACAACGATGTCGTTTGCCGTTTTGTGCCTTTCTCGCCTTGTTCATGGATTTAATTGCCGAACTAAGGAGCCATTGACGTTCAATATTTTGTTTTCAAATAAATACAGCTGGGGAGCTTTCATAATAGGTGTTTCACTCCTTTTATCTGTGCTTACTTGGAACCCACTAAAAAAACTATTTGAAATTGCCGACCTTACAAATGAACAGTATCTTATTGTTCTCGGACTCTCGATAATCCCATTAATATGCATACAGGCAGCACGCAGAATTAGAAAGCGCAGACACCTATAAGATATTAATATACAAATTGAAAATTGCATATTTACGTTAGTAATGATGTAAGTCCAAAAAAAATAGCGCACCTCCTTAAATGGATACGTTTATCATACCATGATGTGCGAAGCATTTATATTCGTTTTTTGAATGTGGGCTTACGGAATGATGCAAGCCAGAGCTGAAAAAGTGAAAAAGTACTATCCCATGTGGCAGTATCAAAAGAAATAGCCGAATACTTGCGAAAAAATCGCGTTGTATTCCGACTACTTGTGTTGCGTTAATTTAATTTTTAGGAACTAATTACTTATGAAACCGCGCACCAACGCTGAAGCTCCTGAGTAACTAGTTCCTAAAGCGAAGGGCACAAATAAGGTTGTTTCTCAGCTATCCTTGAGATTTATTTCATTATTTTATTGACTTTATCGTCGTATCCGATACCGCGTAAGATTGCTTTCATAATCTCGACGAATGGAATAACTGACAATGCAGCTGCTACAACGATCATCCATTGTTGGCCAGTCATGTCGTAGATACCGAAGATTGTGTTCAATCCAGGTGTGAAGGCCACCAACAGCATCAATGACAATGACAACAATACAGCGTAGTTGAACATTTTGTTGCCGAACGGATTAACCGAGAACAATGATTTGAAGACTGATTTACAGTTGAAGGCATGCGACAATTGGATGAAACCTAGCGTCAAGAAGGCCATTGCCTCACCGATATGCAGTTCATAACCATAGTAGCCAGTTGCCAACCAGAATACGAACAAGGTGATACCACCCTCGTAGATACCTTGATAAATCATGCTTGTGAATACGCCGTTCGAGAAGAAGTTGGAAGAGCGACCACGAGGCGCTTGTTCCATAACATCTTTCTCAGCTTCTTCCAAACCTAATGCGATAGCAGGGAATACGTCAGTAACCAAGTTGATCCACAGCAAGTGGATTGGTTCAAGGATCTGCCATCCCAAAACAGTAGCGATGAACAAGGTCAATACTTCACCCAAGTTAGCTGAAAGCAAGTATTGAACCGCTTTTTGGATGTTTGCGAAAACTTTACGTCCTTCTTCAACCGCGTGCACGATTGTGGCGAAATTATCATCTGCCAATACCATATCGGAAGCGCCTTTGGATACTTCCGTACCTGTGATACCCATACCGATACCGATGTCAGCTTGTTTCAATGATGGTGCGTCGTTAACGCCGTCACCAGTCATGGCAACAACTTTGCCGTTATCTTGCCAAGCTTTAACGATACGTACTTTATGTTCAGGAGAAACACGTGCGTATACAGAATAGTTTTGGACTGTGCGCAAGAAATCATCATCGGAGATATCATTCAGTTCAGCACCAGTGATGACTGCTTGAGCAGAAGAATTTTCATCCAAGATACCCAAACGTGTTGCGATTGCAGAGGCTGTGTCTCTGTGGTCACCTGTGATCATGACTGTGCGGATGCCAGCTTTTTGTGCTTGAGCGATCGCTTGTTTCGCTTCCGGACGCTCAGGGTCGATCATACCGATCAGACCGGCAAAGACCAAATCCGTTTCGACTGCTTCAGTTGTAATTGTTGCAGGGACAGCAGCGACGTTTTTGAATGCCATCGCCAAAACGCGCAGGGCTTGGATAGCCAAGCTGTGGTTTGTGTCCAGGATTTCGTTTCTGTCAGCGTCTGTGATCGGTGAAATGACGCCAGCTTTGATGATGTGCGTGCAACGTTTCAGCAATTCATCAGGAGCACCTTTTGTAGCGACCAGGAATTGGTTGCCTTCAGGGTGGATCGTTGACATCAATTTACGGTCAGATTCGAAAGGAACTTCAGCGACACGCGGCATGTCAACCAATTTAGCGGAAAGGTCGTAACCTTTTTCCAAGCCGTATTGGACCATTGCTGTTTCGGTAGGGTCACCGATCAATGATTTGTCGTTGGCGATTTTAGTGTCATTCGCCAAGTTCATGATTTTCATGACAGGCAATTCCAAGTCGATGTTTTCATCGGCATCGTGGACTTTGCCATCGTAGTAAACTTTTTCGATCGTCATTTTGTTTTGAGTCAATGTACCGGTTTTGTCGGAACAGATGACTTCCGTACCACCCAATGTTTCAACAGCAGGCAATTTACGGACAAGCGCATTTCTGCTTGCCATTTTTTGTGTACCCAATGCCAGGATGATTGTCGTGATGGCAGGCAAACCTTCCGGAATAGCGGCTACGGCTACAGAGATGGAAACCATCAACATATCCAACCAAGGACGGCCATTGAAACCGAAACCGATGATGAACATCAACACTGCGATGACCAAAATCAGGATCGTCAAAGATTTACCCATTTGATCTTGGTTGATCTGTAATGGTGTTTTCTTCTCTTCAGCGTTTTGCAGCATGTTTGCGATATGTCCGACTTCCGTGTTCATCCCTGTAAGGACGACGACCCCTTCAGCACGGCCATAAGTAACGTTAGTGCTGGAGAACGCCATGTTCTTGCGGTCACCCAAAGCAGCATCAGTTTCTACGTCGCGCAAGTCTTTTTCGACAGGCACAGACTCACCAGTCAAAGCAGCTTCTTCGACTTTAAGTGAATTTACATCATAAAGGCGGATATCTGCAGGAACAACATCTCCGGCTTCCAATACGATGATGTCACCAGGCACAAGCAATTCTGATTTGACTTGGATGACTTCTCCACCACGTCTTACGTTAGCAAGTGGGGAAGCCATTTTCTTCAAAGCTTCGATTGCTTCTTCGGCCTTGTTTTCTTGGAAGACGCCCAGGAATGCGTTGATGATAACAACAGCCAAGATGATGATGGCATCAGCGATTTCATGACCGATAGTACCAGAAATGATGGCTGCAGCTAATAGAACGAGAATCATGAAGTCCTTGAACTGATCCAAGAATTTTTGTAAAGTGGTGCGTTTTTCACCTGCTTCCAGGATGTTCTCGCCATACTCAGCCAATCTCTTCGCAGCTTCTTCTTTGGAAAGTCCATTTCTGGTTGAATCAAGTTCAGTTAAGACTTCCTCTTCCGTTTGCGCGAAGAACGCTTTATTCAGTTGTTCTTTTGACACAGTATTTCCCCTCTCTTGACCTGAATATAGTAGTGTTAAAATGAAAAGAGACCTATGCATAAAATTGTCTATCAGACAACACTGTATGCATAAGTCTCACTATTTAAGGTAACACCAGCAGATAGGATTACTCTACTTATTGTTGACGTTACCACAGCCTTGTACTGCTAGTTACTCCCCTATGGAGATATTCAGTTTAACACTCGGACTTATTATATCGACAAAACCATTTAATCGCAACAATTTATTACCGAAAACGAAAACATTTAAAAAAAAAGACACATTTCCGAATCAATCGGAAATATGCCTATTCTTATTAAATCAATGCCAAGATGATGAAGTTAGCAAGGAATAAAGCCGAAGTGAACCAGACGATAGGGTGGATTTCGTACGCTTTTCCTTTTACGACTTTGACGATGCAGTAGAAGAAGAAACCTGCTGCGATACCGTAGGAAATGCTGTAGGAAAGACCCATGAAGATGGATGCGAAGAATGCAGGGATCGCATCTTCCAAATCATGCCAATTGATTTCCGCGAATGAACCCATCATCAAAATACCAACGAGGATCAAGGCTGGAGCTGTAGCAGCGGCAGGCACAACACCGATCAGAGGCGCGAAGAAGGCACTGATGATGAACATGCCGGCAACAACCACAGCAGTCAAACCTGTACGTCCGCCAGCACCGATACCGGCAGCACTTTCTACGTATGTAGTCGTATTGGAAGTTCCAAAAATCGAACCGATTACCGTACCGACTGAATCGGCGAACAAAGCTTTATCCATTTTTGAGCTGAATCCGGATCCTTCTTCAAGGGCTTTTTCATCTTCAGCAGAGAAGATGCCTGTGCGACGGCCGGTTCCGATGAATGTACCGATCGTATCGAACGTGTCGGAAAGGCTGAATGCGAAGATCGTCATCAATACTAAAGGCAACTGGGAAGCATCTGAGAAAAGAGACAAAAGACCTTCTGAACCGAAAGCAGCACCGAAAGTTGTGCCCAATTCGGAAACAGCTGTTGAAAGCGAGTTTGCTTGCAGGCTAGATGTTGAAATGTCGACGACACCCATCGGGATACCCAACAGCGTTGTCGCAACGATACCAATCAAAATCGCGCCACGCACGTTTTTGACCATCAGGACAGCCGTGATGACCAATCCGATTAAAGCCAACAAGGCAGGCATTTGCGTGAAATCAACCAAAGCAGGGACGATACCGCCACCGGTCATGACTGTTCCGACACCGCCAGCGAAAGTTTCTGCTGTCGCGTCATAAGGAGCGCCGTTGATGGCTGTGATCGAGCTTGCGTCAGAAGTGAATTCCAAAAATCCGGCGTTTTTGATTCCGATATAACCGATGAAGATGCCGATACCGCCGCTGATTGCGTGCTGCAGGCTCTCAGGGATCGATTTGATGATCATTTTTCTGACTTTAGTGACGGTGATGAAAACGTTGAGCAGTCCGCAGATGAATACCATGGCCAAAGCTTGTTGCCAAGAAAATCCAAGCGAGAAGACGACAGTGTAAGTGAAGAACGCGTTCAGACCCATACCCGGTGCCAAAGCATAAGGTACATTGGCGAAAAGGCCCATCACCAAGGTGCTGACAGCAGCGGAAATGATTGTCGCCAAGAAGACTGCTTGGCTAGGCATTCCTGATAAAGAAAGGATTGCCGGATTGACAAAAATGATATACGACATTGCGAAGAAAGTTGTGATTCCCGCAACGACTTCTTTGGAAACAGTTGTTCCGTGTTCTTTGAGTTTAAAGAAATTTTCCATTTTGAAAAGATCTCCCATCTGTTTTTTTTCGGCAGCGACAGGAAACAGGTACAATAAATGATTTCAGATGCTTTCCTTGCTTACCACTCGACTATTATAACCAATCACCCTAAGGCTTGCAATAAATAAGTGAATGATTTAATCAATTTGTTAGTTTAATGTTCGTGATTTACCTGATCCAGTAATGAAAGCGGTTCAAAAACGCTGCTATTACTTCTTAACGTTAGCATTTCAGGAAAATAGGATCTTTTTCGGTAAATATGCCTGAGCAGGAAAGCGGGTGATATGCTAAAATGAGAAGTACCGAAGCAGTCTGGACGAAAGAAGGTGCAGAGCATGAAAGAAGAAGTATTTGTGGTGGGCGATGTCCATGGGGAAATCACCTTACTGAAGAAATTATTGGAAAAGTGGGACCGCGAGAAGCAGCAGCTGATTTTTATCGGCGATCTAGGGGACCGCGGCGAAAACTCGAAAGCCTGTTTTCTGCTGGCGAAGGAACTGGTGGAGAAGTACGGTGCTATTTATCTGAAGGGCAACCATGAGGCTATCCTGATGAATTTCATCGCGAAGCCGGAGGAATACGCAGGCAATTATTTTCTGAACGGCGGTTTGGGTTCCTTGGAAAGTTTTCTGCATGAGCGCATCGATGAAGAGTATTCGCCTACTGAAATCGCCCTGATGATGAAACATTACTACAAGGATCTGCTCGCTTTTTTGGCTGAGCTTCCTTTGTACTATGAATGGGAACAATACGTGTTCGTCCATGCCGGTGTAGATTTGGGGAAGAAAGATTGGCACGACAGCTCCGAAGAGGACTTCCTCTGGATCCGCGAACCGTTCCACAAAAAGAAGAACCGCAGCGGCAAAACAATCGTGTTCGGGCATACTCCAACTTTTTATCTCCACGGCGATAACGATCGATCGGACCTTTGGATCTCGGACGATAAGATCGGTATCGATGGCGGAGCCGTCTACGGCGGATCGCTGCACGGCGTCGTATTTGACAAAACCGGTCTGAAAGCGGACCATATAATACAGAAATGATGAAGGTGCCGAAACGGCATTTTTGTTTTGAAAGGCAGGAATAAATAACACTATGACAGAAACAGCTCAACAAATCGTTATGGACTTGGTGAAAGCAGAGCTAAGCCAATTCAGACCCGCACAAATCGAAAAAGTACTGCAGCTATTGGAAGAGGGTAATACCGTCCCTTTCATCGCGCGCTACCGGAAGGAAGCGACCGGATCGCTCGATGAGGTCGAGATCCGCGAAATAGAAGAGCGCCACCAATACGCGACGAACCTGTACAAGCGCAAGGAAGAAGTCATCCGCATCATCGAAGAGCAAGGCAAACTGACGCCAAAGCTCAAAGCGGATATCGAACGCGCCGAAAAGATGCAACGCGTTGAAGACCTATACCGTCCCTACAAAC
Source organism: Trichococcus sp. (assembly GCF_055118575.1). Taxonomy (NCBI): domain Bacteria; kingdom Bacillati; phylum Bacillota; class Bacilli; order Lactobacillales; family Carnobacteriaceae; genus Trichococcus; species Trichococcus sp. The sequence continues at coordinate 75,433 of NZ_JBSQPW010000001.1, forward strand.
AAAAACGCCGCACGAAAGCCGCAATCGCCCGCGAAAAAGGCTTGGCTCCGTTTGCCGAGTGGCTGATGAACGGACCGACGAGCGGATCCTTATCAGTAGAGGCGAAGGCCAAGGAATTCCTGAATGAGGAAATGGAACTTTCTACTATAGAAGACGTTTTGGCTGGGGCCCATGAAATCATCGCCGAAATCGTCAGCGATGAACCGGCTTACCGCGAACATATCCGCGAGTTCACGCGCAAAAACGGCCAGGTCGTCAGCACGGTGAAGGATGCCGAGAGCGACGAAAAGGGCGTCTTCGAGATGTACTACGATTTTTCCCAAGGTGTGGCCACGGCCGTACCGCACCGCATCCTGGCTATGAACCGCGGCGAAAAAACCGGCATCCTGAAGGTTGCGATCGCGGTCGATGAGGAGAAAATCTTCGCGTATTTGTCGAAGAAAATTCTGAAGAATCCGAACAGTATCGCTGCGCCGTACGTGAAGGCCGCCTATGAAGACAGCTACCGCCGTTTCATTGGACCGGCCATCGAACGCGAACTGCGCAACGAATTGACCGAAGCCGCCGATGCGCAAGCGATCGACGTCTTCGGCGACAACCTGCGCAACCTGTTGCTGCAGCCGCCTTTGAAAGGCAAAGTAGTGCTTGGTTTGGATCCGGCTTACCGGACCGGCTGCAAGTTGGCGATCGTCGATGCGACCGGTAAAGTATTGGCGAAGAGCGTTATTTATCCGCACAAACCAGCCAACCAGGAAAAACGCGCTGCTGCCGGTCCGGCTTTCCGCAAAATGCTTCAGGACTACAAAGTCGAAATGGTCGCCATCGGGAACGGAACCGCTAGCCGCGAGTCCGAGCTGTTCGTATCCGAGCAGATCAAGCAAGTGCTGAATACGGTCTACTACGCTATCGTCAATGAAGCGGGCGCTTCGGTTTATTCCGCCAGCGATATCGCCCGTGAGGAATTCCCTGATTTCCAAGTCGAAGAACGCAGTGCCGTCAGCATCGCGCGCCGTCTGCAGGATCCGCTTGCCGAATTGGTGAAGATCGATCCGAAATCGGTTGGTGTCGGCCAGTATCAGCATGACGTTTCCCAAAAACAGTTGGGCGAACGCTTGGACTTCGTCGTCGAAACCGCCGTGAACCAAGTCGGCGTCAACCTGAACACGGCCAGTGCGCCATTGCTGCAGCACGTTGCCGGTCTGAACAAAACCATCGCCAACAACATTGTCACTTTCCGCGAAGAGAATGGGGCTTTCGACAGCCGCCAACAATTGAAGAAAGTGCCGCGTCTCGGCCCGAAAGCTTTCGAACAATCGGTAGGCTTCATGCGCATTGCTGGGGGCAAGAACATCCTTGACAACACCGATATCCATCCCGAATCCTATCCGGCCGCCAAAGAAGTGCTGGCACTGGCTGGGCTTAGCCTGAAGGACATCGGAACCGAACAAGCCCGTGAAGCGCTGGGAGCGTTGGATCGCACCAAAGCCCGCGAAGCAACCGGTCTCGGTAAGGAAACGTTGCAGGATATCATCGCCGGTCTAACGAAACCGGGCCGCGATCCGCGCGACGACATCGCCCAACCTTTGCTGCGCCAAGATGTGCTCTCAATGGAGGACTTGAAGCCAGGTATGGAACTGCAAGGGACCGTCCGCAACGTTGTGGACTTCGGCGCCTTTGTCGACATCGGGGTCAAACAGGACGGCATGGTCCACATCTCCAAACTCAGCAACCGCTTCGTCAAGCACCCCTCCGATGTGGTCGCAGTCGGCGATATCGTGACCGTTTGGGTCGATCATGTCGACACGAACAAAGGCCGGGTTGCCCTGACGATGCTGCCGCAAAAATAATGAGGAACAATTGATGAACGAACAAGAACTGCAACGGTTGGTGGAGCACATTTCGAGTACCGTTTTCCGGAAACCGTTCCGCCACCGCGCCAGTTTTAACCGCCGCCTCAAGACGACAGGCGGACGCTACCACCTGGGAAGCCACGATTTGGATTTCAATCCGTTGGTGCTGGAGTTGCACGGAATGGAAGAACTGGAGAAGGTTGTCAAACACGAACTCTGCCACTACCACTTGCATCTGGAAGGCCGGGGATACCAGCATCGGGATGCCGACTTCCGGAACCTGCTGAAGGAGAGCGGCGGGAGCCGATTCGTCAAGGACCTGCGCGGACCGGTGGATACGGCTCCGCCGAAATGGCTCTACAGGTGCAGTGCCTGCGGGCAGATGTATCCGAGGAAAAGAAGGATAGATCTGAAGAAGTATGTGTGCGGGAAGTGCAAGGGGAAGCTGAAGATAACGGGTTAACTTTGCGGCAAGCAGGATTCAATGGCACATAAAAAGATGGGACCGCGATCACAACGAACGCAGTCCCATCCTTTTTGGTTCTATAAAAATTCAACAATAAGCTAATGATTACTTGTTTATGTTTTCGATTTTAAAATTGTAGAAATCAACGAAGTCTTGTGTCACCGTTTCAGGAGAAGTAGAAAAATCTTCAGATATCCATCCGGAAATTGTACCCATCAATCCATAAGTAAATATTTTTGTATATGTCTGCAATCTGTTTTCGGCCGTGTCGGCTTGTGGAGACCAGATGTCCATCAGCTTATCCTGCATAGTCTGTGAATATTTTTGGGAAATCATCGGCAGAATATCAGTTTGCTTAAAGATTGAAAGGCTGTATCTGTTCCGATAGACGAAGTCAAAAATGATGATGTCCTTTTTATCCATCAATATTTTGCTCTTCGGATGGTATTTTTGAAAGCTTGTTTGGAAGGCAGCACCAAATTCGTCAAGCAGATCCTGAGTCACATCATCCAACAGCGCAAACTTGTCGACGTAGTGATTGTAGAAGGTCGTGCGGTTAAACTCGGCCGTTTCAACGATATCCTTGACCGATATATAGGCGAAACTTTCCGTCTCCAATAAACGCAGCAAAGCGTTCTTGAATAAATTTCTCGTTCTGTGTGCACTTCTGCTATCCGATCCATGTTGCATCCATAATCCTCCTTCAATAAAGAAACAAATTCATTCCGAATGTTGAAAATATGAACAAATCACTCTGTTGTGTCCAGAATTTGCACAAAGCTCCGGAATATGTGTATTGAATATACTTAAAAATATTATAAAATAAGGACATAAGTTAAATACACCAAAAAATAAGAACGGAACAACATTCCAACGCAACGATTTTTTTCTTCAGTCTTCACACCTTCAAACAGACCAATCTGGTCCACAAGAGTTTTATCATCGTATTGTTTTCATCACATTTAAATCTAAAAAAAAATTCAAAGTTATTAAAAAAGTCTCCTCCAACTCGCATCATCAGCAGCACAACTCTTCTTTGAAATCCATCAAATACTTGCTTCAGCTTCTGAATTTTTCACCGCACCCAAATCTTTGTAATCCAGCAACTACCAAGTTACTTACCTTTAAGTTAGTGGGATGAACATACAATCAAGGTAGGTTTAACGCTCTTTTCAAAGCGCTGATAAATTGTAAGATGATAAAATATATTTATTATTAATATAACCTTTTTTTGGTAACTTGTAAATAACTACATTAGAATTATTTAATGTAATTGCCATTAACGGATTCATTCCGATGGCCTCCATTTTTGAATAGATATGCACCGGGAAAGTATGTCGATTGAAAAATGGAGTTGTTGCTCATTGAAGTGACTTCAGCAAACGAAGCCACCTCATAAACAACAACAACATTAAAAATACGGATAGAAAGAGGAGGAAATTATCATGGAAATCATTAGAAGATTAGTTAGGGAAGAAGAAGGACAAGGGTTAGTTGAGTATGCGTTGATTATTGCATTAATTTCTTTAGTATTAGTCACAGTTGGACCATGGATTACCGAAGCTGTTGGTACACAATTTAGTGCAATTGCAAAGTCTCTAAGTGGGGCGAGCACGACTGCGCCGACTCAAGTAAAATAATAAGCTATCCAAGAAAAAAATTACTATTATTTTATATTCCCGCTGATTCCGGCGGGATTTTTTTCTAAAAACCTCCAACATAATATCCGCATATGATCCAGCAATCATAAAATAATAATTCATTTATCCAAAAATAAAAACTAAGAACATGAAAGGAGCAATTACTATGGTTACGGCAAACAACTTACTGCTGCTGATGCTCGTCGCGGTATCGGGATTTTTTGATCTGAAAGAGCGAAAAATTCCGAACAAAATAACTTTCACGGGCATTCTCATCGGCATTCTGTTCAACATCATTACGGGAGGTTGGATAGGATTGCTGCAAAGCCTGCTCGGGATGTTCGCCGGACTGGCGATTTTTTTCCTGCCCTTTGTGATGGGCGGCATGGGGGCCGGGGACGTCAAATTGATGGGAGCCATCGGCTCCTTGATGGGCTGGCGCTTTTCACTGGTCACGGCGCTCTATTCAGCTTTGGTCGGTGGAGTGATGGTCCTGGTCTATCTGCTTTATACAGGAAAATTGAAGGACACACTCAAAAAAATGATCTTGGCATTGATCGGTCAGTTATTCCATCTCCTGAACCAGATGGGCTACAACAAAACAATCGACCAGATCCAGCAACGTTACGTCAAAGATGGGCAAACGTACAAGAAAATCTATATTCCCTATGGCGTTGCCATCGCGGGCGGAACCGTACTTGTCTTGCTGGCAACCAGTCAAGGGATCCATATTTTCTGATGAAAGAAGGTGGCATTCTTGAGGCTATTATCAAAATTACGAAAAAATGAAAAAGGCCAGTCACTTGTTGAATTTGCGCTGGTGTTGCCGATTCTGTTGCTTTTGGTCCTGGGAATGCTGGAATACGGCTGGATGCTGAATGCAAAAATAACCGTTACCGGCGCAGCAAGGGAAGGGGCGCGGGCAAGCTCTGTGGTAGGAAAAGAGAACAGCGCTCAAGCCTATACTAAAGCTTTTGCTGCTGCGAATGCATATATGGGCGTGGGAACATTGGCGCCTGGCGACGTGACGGTAACGGTTTCGGCAGATAACGTAAAAGTGACCATCAAGTATGATAAGGAACCGCTTGTCGGCCTTTATATCAAGGATGATATGCTCATAACGAGCAGTGTGACGATGCGGATGGAGTAGAACTGTTTCGTTGGTTGTTCTATCGGATTTTATTATGCAACAAGTAGGAGAGGTGAGCGGTTTATGAAGACCAAAAAGAGAGTTTGGATCATCACTGCTGTATTGGCGTTGATCACAACGGCCATGGTCTATCTTTATTTAGGCCAAGTGAAGGCAGCCAGCCAGGAGAATAAGGTAGAAATGAGTCAGATAGTCGTCGCGCTCAGTGAAATCCCAGCCCACGTCAAAGTGACGGAGGAGATGCTGGAAGTCAAGGAGATACCGACGGAAGCGGTCCATGCGGACACATATACAGAAATCGCGGATGTGGTCGGTGGCACAACGACGACGAATTTGATCGCAGGCGAACAAGTATTGAGCGACCGTATCGTTTTGGACACAGGGGAGTCGGAATTGTCCTACCGGATTCCGGAAAACATGCGGGCAATCACAGTGCCGGCATCGGAAGTCAACGGCGTGGGCGGATACATCGTTTCAGGGGATAAGCTGGATATTCTGGTCAGCTATGTCCCTTCCGATGGGGTACAGGTTGTCTACACCCAATTGCAGAATATTGAAGTGTTGGAAACGGGGCCGAACGTTGCAGCCGCTGAAGCTGAATCGGCAGTCCCGACATCCCTGACCTTATTGGTTACCCCGGCACAGGCAGAAGTGATCGCCTATGCGAATTTGAGCGGCAGCTTCCACTTCACCTTGCGTAATCCGGTTGATACCGCAAAACAGGAAGTACCCAGCTATGGCACGGAAAATTTTGATTCTTGGAGAGAGCGGTGAGTATAGTGAATAAAATGAGAGTGATATTACTAGCGGACTCAGAAACCGAGCGTCTGGACCTGGTCGACATGTTGAAAAACATTGATTACATTCAATTAATCGGAGATTTCATAGCTGAAGAAGATGCTTGGCAAATGATGGAACGCTCCCCAGCGGACATCCTTTTGGTTGGAGCGGGAAGCAAGGACGAACGCTACGCATTCACGCAAAAAATTTCTTCCCACTATCCTCAAGCCGGCATCATAATGATCGAAGGGGAGCTGCAGGAAGAGACCATGCACAACGCGCTTTTTGCTGGAGCGAAGGATGTGCTGATCAAACCGATCGATCCGGAAAAATTGATGAACGCCATTTACCGCATCCATCAACTGAAGGAGCGCATCGGCACCGCCAAGCAGGCAGCCCCGCAAAAGAAAATCAGGAAGAGCGAATTGGGGCAGGTGTATACAGTATTCAGCACCAAGGGAGGGGTGGGCAAAACGTTCGTATCCATCAATCTGGCGGCGACTTTGGCAAAGGACTCTCAAAAAAGGGTTGTACTGGTCGATTTGGACCTCGATTTCGGCAACGCAGCTTTGGCCTTGAATCTGTATCCCAAATTCACTATCTCGGATGTCATCGATGACATTCGACATGTGGACAGCGACTTGATCGAAAGCTACCTCATTCCGCATGAATCAGGCATCAAGTTGCTGCCTGCCAACAGTCAGCCATCGCTGAATGAATTCATCAATGCGGAACATATCCGGATCATTCTGGAAGCCCTGCGGGAATCCTTTGACTATGTCATTGTTGATATGCCTGCCCGGTTCTTCGAAACGATTATGCCCGCTTTGGCTCTGGCCGATCATCTCCTGGTCATCACCACCCCTGAAATCTCCTCGGTCCGCAACATCAAATCCATGTTGGTCACCTTGAAAGATTTGAATTTTCCACAATCGAAGATCCGCATCGTCCTGAACAAAGCAGATAGCCGAGGGGACATCAAGAAAAATGATGTGGAAGCCACTCTGAATAAAAAGGTGGATGCTTCGATCGGATTCGATTACCGCAGGGTGCTTTCATCGTTGAACCGCGGCGTACCACTTGTCCATGAATATCCTAAAAACATCCTTTCCAAAAACATCGATAAAATGAAGATACAATTCGAACAGAATGAGCCACTGAAGGCATAAATCAGAATGCACACATAAAAGAGGGTGAAAGACATGAATCTAGGATCTTACGGGAACTTTGGTTTGACGGAGAGCGCCAGCCGTGAAGAAAAAAAGGAAACTCAAAATGGCCTTGTGAAGAGGCGGAGGGACCTGGATGAATTGGCCTATGAGGTTCTGCAGATTGTGATAGACCAAATTTCTGCGACAAAAGAGGACGGCAACGATGTCTCTGTGCAGAAAAAAAACCAGGAAAAAATCAATGAAATCATCGGCAGCATCATCTTTGAACAAAAGCGGCACCTGTCCTTTGCGGATAAACAAAAAGTGAACCAATCCGTCATGAATGAGATTTACCAATTCGGTCCGATTAGTGACTTATTGAGTGATGATTCAATCACCGAAATAATGGTGAACGGCCCCAAAAAAATCTTCATTGAACGCATGGGGAAGATCATTCAGACGGACAACGAATTCAGGGATGACAAACATGTTATGCACATCATCGATAAAATCATCTCGCCGCTCGGAAGAAGGGTTGACGAGAGTTCCCCATTGGTGGATGCCCGATTGCCAGATGGATCGCGGGTGAACATCATCATTCCGCCATTGGCTGTGAAAGGTCCTTCCATCACAATCCGGAAATTCTCCAAAGACCCTTTGACGACCGATGATTTGATTTCCTTCGGTACGCTCAGCGGCGATATAGCAGAGTTTCTCCGTTTGTGCGTAAAGGGAAGGACCAACATCCTGGTTTCCGGAGGGACCGGCTCAGGGAAGACAACGTTGCTGAATGTCCTGTCCAGCTACATACCTGAGTCTGAGCGGATCGTGACGATTGAGGATGCCGCCGAGGTCCAACTGCAGCAATCACATGTGGTCACGTTGGAATCACGGCCTGCAAATATTGAAGGAAAAGGAAACATCACAATCCGCGATCTGGTCGTCAATTCGCTGCGGATGCGCCCGGATCGCATCATAGTCGGGGAGGTCCGTGGCGGGGAAGCGCTGGATATGCTGCAGGCCATGAATACAGGCCATGACGGTTCCTTGACGACGATCCACGCGAACACACCAAGGGACAGCCTTTCCCGCTTGGAGACGATGGTGATGATGTCCGGCATCGAATTGCCCTCGCGCGCCATCCGTGAACAAGTGGCGGCCGCCATCGATCTTATCGTCCAGGTGGAACGGATGATTGACGGCAGCCGGAAGGTGACGAAAATCAGTGAAATCGTCGGTTTGGAGGGCGAAATGGTCACCTTACAGGATATATTCACATTCCGGCAGAACGGCATCGATGAAAAGGGTGTCGTGAAAGGCAAACACCAGGCTACGGGGATCATGCCGAATTTCTTGGATAAAATCCAAGCTCATGGAGAAACGGTTCCGTCTAGCCTGTTCAAGACGGGCGGAACGAATATAGACCCTTTAAGAAAGGGGTTTTAATATGGGAACGTTAGTGTTGTTGCTTGTTTTTACGACGGCGCTTTGCTTGTTTTATGCGTTATTTCTATTGTTCTTTGAACACCGCTATTCCGTCAAAAATCGGCTGATGCAAGCAGGGGAATCTTTCGATCCCTATGAGGCAGAGGAAGCAAAAAAACAGACCAGCATGCTGAAAGGATTGGTGCGGCAAGCAATCAAAAACATCGAGAAATCCAATTATTATGCAAAGATAAAGACGAAATTATTGCAGGCCTACATCAAGATGAAGCCGATCGAGTTCATTGAAATTTCGCTTATTTCGGGGTTGGCTTTGTCGGGCATCTTGTTCTTGCTCACTTCGAATGGGCTCCTGGCGTCGATAGGATTTCTATTGGGGTTCAGGCTGCCTGAATCCGTCATCGAAACGATCCGCAGGAAGCGCATGAAACAACTGAATGATCAATTGCCCCAGGCGCTCAGCTTGGTCGCGAACGGGCTCCGGGCAGGCTTCAGTTTTCCGCAGGCAATGGCTGTTGTCAGCCGGGAAATGGAAGCACCGATTGCCGATGAGTTCGCCAAAGTGCTGCGGGATAATTCCTTCGGCAAAAATATGGATGAAGCGCTGGAGGATTTAGGGAAAAGAACCGATGATGAGGATCTGGATATCTTCATCACAACCTTGTTGATTCATCTCCAGGTAGGCGGCGATCTGTCCGAAATTCTGGACACCATTTCCGGAACAATCCGGGAACGCGTCAAACTGAAAGGGGATATCCGAACGCTTATTTCCCAAAGCAAGATGTCGGCTTGGGTAATCGGCGTCCTTCCGGTGGCGATCGGAGCAGCCTTGTTTGTCCTTAACCCTGATTATATGGGGACCATGCTGAATGATCCAATCGGATTAGTCCTATTAGGCATCGCCGGAGGGATGGTCCTGCTAGGCGCTTTTGTCTTGACTAAAATCGTAAAAATTAAATTATAGGGGGGATCACCATGGAATTGCTCGTATACGTGTCTTTGTTTCTTACCAGTTCATTTCTGTTCTATCTTTTCTATGAAGTATTGCTGTATCCGAAACAAGTATTGCGCGAACGACTTGACAATATCAAGGTGATGGCTGATACCCGCGATGTCTTTGACGAAGAAATGCGGGAGACCTTTGCTGAAAGAGTCATCAACCCAGCTTATGAGCGGTTGATTCAGGCGTTGGGGAATGTGGCACCCTCCGCAATAAAAGAGCAGTATGACTCGTTGCTCAACAGCAGCGGGACGAGGGACAAGATGCGGTTCAACAATGTCATCGCCATCCAACTGATGTTGGGAACACTCCTCTCATTCGCAGTCTATTATCTGATGAGAGTGACCGGCCAACCATCCAATAACCTTTATGTGTTCTTGACGAGTGCCATCGGTTTCCTGCTCCCGTATCTCTCGTTGAGATCCAAATCGCAAAAAAGGATAGAGGAAATCAAATATGCCCTACCGAGCTTCCTGGACATCCTCTATGTGAGCGTGGAAGCGGGTTTGTCCTTCGATATGGCCATCTACCGGACCACAGATAAGATGAAAGGGCCGTTGAGTGAAGAACTGCTTTACACAATGAACGAGATGAATAAGGGGCGAGACCGATCCGAAGCGTTGCGGGACATGGTCAAACGCACGCAAGTCGCTGATTTGGGTACTTTCGTGACTTCGATCATCCAGGCTGAGGAGATGGGCTCCAACATCGGGAATGTCCTGCGGATACAGGCGGATACGATGCGGTTGAATAAACGCCAGCGTGCGGAGGAAAAAGCGGCCAAAATACCGACGACCATGCTATTTCCGATCGTATTTTTCATGTTCCCGGCTTTGTTCGTCGTCATCCTGGGGCCAGCTGCCATCAATATAATGGGCACATTAATGAAGTAAAAAAAGAAAGGAGACGAGCTGCATGACCATCAAAAAAGGATGGATAATCTGCGTTGTGATGGCGCTTGTCGGCTTCGGAAGCATGCCGGTTTACTCAGCAGCAGAGACCGGCACATCTAAGAAAATTGCGGTTTCGCTTGTGATCGATACATCCGGCAGCATGAAGGAAACGGACCCTGCCAATCTCAGAAAAACGGCTGCGGATATCTTTGTGGGTATGCTCAGTCCGGAAGACTATGTTGGCATCGTCTCCTTTTCTACTGAAGTGACGGAATTGGCGCCGCTGCAACAAGTTGGGGATGCGACGAATAAGCAGGCCATAAAGGGTGCACTTGCCCCAATTGTCAATGCGAACGGGAACACGAACTATCAGTTGGCCTTGCAAAAGGCCGAACAGCAATTGGACAGCTATACGCAAGAGGATGTCCGCAAGGTCGTCATTTTCCTTACGGATGGCGTCCCGGAGCCGGACTATGCGCTGCGGGAGGACGCTGCCTTCATGTCATCCTATATGGAATCGCTTTGGCAAACGACCGCCCAACTTGGGCTGAAGAACTATGCCGTCTACGCGCTCGGATTCGGAACAGCTGATCCGAGCACGCTGCAACGGATCGCCAGCGAAACGCGTGGAGAAGCCAAATTCCTCGGAAATGCCAATGAAATCGCAGTCAATTTTTTTGAGGTACTGCGAACATTGAAGAACAGACAGGGATTCTGGAACGAGACAGTGGCAGTTGCGGGCGAAACGGTTTTACCTTTTCAGATAGACGGGTATGATTCCCAAGTTACGATGGCAGTAACGTTTGACGCAACAGGCATGGATGCATGGGTACGGTCAATAAATGGATTGGACAGCACCGGGAAAATGAATATTCAAAAAACCGAAAGTTACACCATCCTCACGCTGAATCAGACAGATAAGGAATTGGCAGGGGAATGGGAATTGGTGCTCAGCGGTGCAGGTGCTGCACAGTTGTTCGGAGATAAGGATTTGAACTTGAAAGCTTGGATGCAGGAACCGAAGGCCAATGTGCAGCTTTCTTTGGATGAACCCATTGAAATAGCCGTAGCCGTTACCGGGGAGATGACAGCAGATATGTCCGTAGCCGTTTTGATCTCAAAAAACGGCAGTACGGACATAGAAACGGTTCCTTTGGTACTGAAGGACGGTACGTACGTGGCGACCTATGAGAACGTCGACCAAGCGGGAACCTATATTTTGGAAACACAGATCAGCGAAAACGGAACCGCAGTTACAAGCAATTCCACATCCGTTTCTGTTCAACAACTCCCAGCAGTGATAAGTGAAACGGGTATCCAGGACGGCATCTATAAATTGTCGGAAAGCCAATTCATAACCGGATCGCTTGACTTGGACGGTGTCCCGTTGACGGGCATACCGGAACTTAACATCACCAGCTTCAGCCTCATCGAACATTTTTCGGATGGCCGTCAGGAAATTCATCCGATGTCGGACAGCGAATCCGAAAACAGCGGCGATGCGCTGAATGGAGACGGCATCTATTCATATCCTCTGTCTATGGATGAAGACGGGGATTTCACTGCCAGTTTGATGGTTCAAGGGATTTATCAAGGCGGTTCGTTTACGCTCGAAAAGGAATTGGGCAACTATCAGGTCGTTTCCGGCGGGATGATCTCCGGAACATTTGCAGAAGCTGAGCTTTTCGGAAAGCCAGGCGGAGAGCTGACCATTCCGGTACAACTCGTAAACAATTCAGGAAGGAACGAAACTGTCCATGTTTCACTGCTTTCGGAAAAGGTAATTTCCGATGAGCAGACTTTGACGCTGGAAGCCGGAGAAAAGATCGAAACATCCTTTTCGGTGAAACTGGCTGATGACATGCCACTTGAAAAGCAGCCCGTCTCCTTGGTGCTTGCGGCTGAAGATCCTTTGACAGGCGTGGAAGCGGGCAAGCAAACAAATATAGCAGTGCTCTCAGGGAATGCACTGTTCATCAGAAATTTGGGTATTTTTCTTTCTAATAATACACTTCTGATAGTGTCCCTACTGTTGTTGCCACTGCTGATCTTCATGCTGGGAAGAATCCTGTACGCTCTCAAGATGAAAAAAGCTTTGCAAATAGCACGTTCTTTAAAATATTCCCGCACAGAAAACCTTGAGGATGCAAAAGAACTCCGTTTGTCGAAGAAAGCTGGGAAATTAAGGATTGCAATGGGCGAAGAAACTACTGATGCGGATCTCTTTCTGCTGGGGCCAAAAATCCCTTATCTGTTGACTGTGGAAATAGGCTTCCATCCATCTGGAAGTAAATGGCTGGAAGGGTTGCGTTCTTTTTCGAAGGCACATCTGCCTATGCATATAACGGTTGCCACCACACCTCCCGGTATCATCAAATTGAACGGTGAAGTTTACACGAGCAAAGAAATATTTGATCAGGACGTTTTTGAATCCGGTGGTTATCAATTCACCTATCAGGCAGAAAAAGCTCTGATAGAAGACAAAGCCAGAAATCTATTGGAAGGTAAAATGTGATATGGGTAAAATAATCAATATGAGAACGAACGAAATTATCTTGGATGACCTGCAGACCGCGGATACCTTTCTGACAAGGTTCCGTGGCCTGATGGGAGTCAAGGCGATATCCAAAAATATGGGGTTGAGGATTGCTCCGTGCAACAGCGTGCATTGTTTTTTTATGCGTTTTCCGATTGATGTCATTTTTTTGGACAAGCAGAATCAGGTCATCCATATCCAAAAAAACATGAAGCCCGGAAGCATTTCCCCAATCATCAAAAAGGCAAAGAGCGTGATCGAAGCCAATGCCGACACCCTCAGTAATGTCTTGGAGCTAGGAGATAAACTAGCTTTTTATGATTAAGCGGTTAGTGAGCCGACTGATTTTTGATGTAACGTCTTATGGAGGAATATATTTTGAAAGGAGGGCAGGCCATGCTGAAAATCTTCAAGAATTTCAAGAAAGAAGAGTCAGGGCAGGCGCTGATCATGGTTGCTTTGCTGCTGGGCGTCTTAGGAGGATTCACGGCACTGGTAGTCGATGTGGGCTACATGTATGTCCAAAAGAGTCAACTGCAGAGCGCAGCGGATGCTGCTGCTTTGGCTGGAGCGATTACGTTAGGGAAAACGACAACTGGCGTAAATACTGCTGTCAACGCTACGGTGGGTACATATCTTGACGACAATTTGGATGGAGCCTTCATATACACCCAGGCGGATGACCTCGTGGTGGATGCAACGAACAGGACGGTTAAGGTATCTGTAGGACAGGTCACACCGAAGTTTTTTGCCGGCATCCTTTCCGCTGGAACAACTATAATCAAGGCGGATGCTACGGCCAAGTATACGGAACGATGGGACGGTGAAGCATTGCCGTTTGTAAATTTGGATGATGATTACACTAAAGCCAATCTTCAGATCCAACTGTGGGAAAAGTTGGGAAATGGTGATTTCGAAAGTTTATGGAAAGATGATTACAAGGCAGTCAACAGCGGCGAGAGTAATGCCTTTTTTGATGTTGAATATGCGGATGGCCTATCCGTCACGAAAGGTGTCGTAGCGGAAGGTCCGGAAAAGATAAAGTCAAATATGCAAATCATCATGGACCGCAAACAGGATGTCTATATCTTGAGTCTGTCAAAAGCAGTCATAGACTCAAAAAAATATGCAGATATCGGGAATAAGTTGGTGATCGATTTCAAGGATCTTGTGCTGATCAAGGTAGAGATTGTATCTTTTGATCCAAACGGCAACAATCCTGCATTGGTACTGAAGGTTAAGAACGTCTACAATATCGGATCGGGAGAGTACCCTGTCGACTATAATCTATTGAATGGATTGGTTAAATCTACCTTAATTGAATAAGGGAGCATAATAATGAAGCCGGCTTTTCAACAGTTGGCTTTTTAAGATTATCAACAAAATGCTCAAAAAAATATTTTGCAACTTTCGTTGACAGAAAACCACTTCAAAAGTATAATGAAATAGTTGGTTTTGCGGTCATGGCGGAATGGCAGACGCGCCAGCTTGAGGGGCTGGTGGGAGTATCTCCCGTGGAAGTTCGAGTCTTCTTGGCCGCATAATAATTCAAAAAAGGATTTCCTTCATCATATCTGATGTCGGGATTCCTTTTTTCTTTAAATTATTTCCAAATTTGCATACTGTTCTTCCCATCATCCATTTATCTGTTATAATGGCGTGGATATCTTTTTCCTGAAAGTTATCCCATACAAAGGAGGGGGCTTGTTTGAAGCTTTTACATACATTAAAACCGATAGTTGCAGTCATAGCAGGGAACATCATCGTCGCGTTTGAGATTGCGGCATTCATATTGCCGAAGAATCTGATCGCCGGAGGATCGACGGGGCTTGCCATCATTTTGAATCATTTCTTCGGGTTGAACATTTCGTTGGTCGTGCTGATTTTCAATGGTCTCATGTTTTTCATCGGAGCCGCGTTGTTGGGAAGGAAGTTCGCCTTGACGACGATACTGAGCACAATCATTTTCCCGACTTTTTTGACTTTTTTCCGAACAATACCGGCTTTGCAGGATATGACTGACGATATCTTGCTTTCGGCAATCTACGCTGGAATCCTGTGCGGGTTGGGTGTGGGGCTGGTGTTCAAGGTCGGCGCTTCTACGGGCGGGATGGATATTCCGCCGCTGCTCCTGAACAAGCATTTCCGCATTCCGGTTGCAGTGGGAATGTATGCGTTCGACGTCATTTTTTTGCTGATCCAGGCGTTCTTTTCCAGCATGGAAGAGATTCTTTATGGGCTCATCATGGTGTTCCTGACGTCCATCGTCATCAACAAAGTGATGGTAACCGGAACGAATAAGATGCAGCTTTTCATCATTTCCAAAAAGTTCGAGGAAATCAAAGAGGCGTTGCTGTATGTGCAGGATGTCGGTCTGACCCTGGTGAATATCGAAACGGCTTTTGAGGGGGCGCAGCAGCAAGCGGTGCTGTGCGTCATCGAGCAGCATAAGATGTCGGCCATCAATGCCCTGGTCAACGACATCGATCCATTTGCTTTTGTGATCATCGGTCAGGTGCATGAGGTTGCCGGGAAGGGTTTCACATTGGAACGCCAGTCCGGATTAGTCGAATAGAATCAAAAAACTGAGGCGCGCTCCAATTTTGGAGCACGCCTCAGTTTTTCTGTAATTAAAAGTGGATGTTTCATGACCGGGTTACCGGTCCAAATTGGGCGATCAAGTCATGGATTGTCGGCTGTTCTCTTTGCGTTCATACGCAAACAACCGAGAGATCCACGAAGCGTCGGCTGTTCTGGCCGAATGCGGAAGCAAACAACCGAGCTCTCCGCGAAGTGTCGGTTGTTCCGGACGAACGCGGAAGCAAACAACCGAGAGAACCGCGAAGTGTCGGCTGTTCCAGCCGGACGCGGACGCAAACAACCGAGAAATCAGCGAAGTGCCGGCTGTTCCGGTCGAATGCGGATGCAACCAGCCGACATAGTTCATGAACAACGGTTGTTCCGGCACAGAATCAGTATCCGCGGACTGATTTTTTCGGAACGTACAATTGCGGATTGGTTTTGGCGATGATAGCCAGCACCATGATGGTGAATGCGCCGGTCGCCAAGGCGCTGGCGCCATTCAGCGTGATGGAGTAGAACCATGCGCTCCAGCCTTCAGGCGCGTAGGATCCCCAGAAATAGTAGCCGGCGATCGTGTGCCAGAAATAGCGGCCGACAGTCCCGACGACAGTGCCTATAAAGACATTCCACAAGAGCATTTTTTTATTTTGATCCGCAATCGCCTGTTGCACTTTCGGCGTGAAAAGACCCGCCAAACCAGTGAAACCAAAGGCGATGAAGTACTCGATGAAACCTTGCAGCGGCGTTAAAATATAGGCCGTCCCGATCAGAATGTGCAGCACGCCCCACAGGAAACTGGCGAAGAAGCCTGGGATCAGACCACGGCGCAGGCAGTAAAGCATCATGACTGGTGCTCCCACCGTTACGGAAAAACTTGGGCCGATATTGAAAGGAATCAGGGACAACACGGTCGCCAAGGCAGCAATGATGGTTCCTTCGATCCAGATGTTCAGATTTTTTGACATAAAAAACTCCTCCTTTATTGGGCGATACATACCATCAACAAAGGAGGAGAATAAAATTCAATTCTCAATCACAATCCCTACGCTCGTACTAACGAACAGGTTCGAAGGGTCAGAATCTATGTTCAATCTCAGCCGCGGACGGCCCCCCTTTGTGAAACGGTTTATTCAGTTAAGTTATACTTTACTATAGTTGATTTTTTTATGCAAGTTGCACGGTGCACAAAGCCGCATCCCGGACTATGCCAGAATGGCTAAACACTTGTGTGAAATGAACTATTTCTGCTCTTTTTCGGCTTGCGCCTTCAGGATGGCTTCGCGCTTCTTTTTCTTCTGCGTATTCATGTAGGAATCGATTATGCCACCGGTCAGCATGCCGATACCGAAGCCATAAGTCAGGTTGCCCGCGAAATAACCGATTGAAGCCCCGATCAGCATGCCGTACATCGTAAAATTGAATGAATTCTGCAATTTCGGATCTTCGTCGACCGGCAGTTTTTTATTGGTTACCGCGCCAGTATTGTTTTTATGCAGTTCCGGTATTGTTGGTTTCACATTTCTGCGTTGGATCTGGTTGCCTTTGTTCTTTTTCGCCATTCAGTGTACTTCCTTCCGTCTATCTGACACTTGTATTGTCTCCAATGAACATCATATCAGTTCATTTCCGGCTCTTCAATAGAACTTTGCTCGCGGATATACGCAGAATCGTAAAAATAATATAAGTCTTCCCAAATCGGAGGATCCTTAATCTTCTTCGGACAGTTCGACCGGGTCGCCGTTGTCATCCTGGAAATAGCCCTTCAGCACAAAAGCATCATCGCTCGGCCGATAACCGAGGGCAGTTTTGGCCTGTGAGATGTCCAAGCGTGGGAAGCGGTTATCCGATAGCCCGTTCACCAACAGGAACGGCTCAACAAGTTTAGCTTTGAGGGCGCAGTCGACTAAATGGCAAAGGTCTCGTGGAGACAGGTATTCGGCCAATCCCGCTTCGTCGACGATCGGCTCATCGAGGTTTTCATCAAAATTACCGATGCGGATGCCGATGGATTCTTGGCCTTCGGTAAAGGCGAAGTGACTGGCCAATCCTTCCAGATAGACTTTCGAAACGCCGTAAATATCGCCCGGACGGACAGGTTCATCGACGTGAACCTGCACATTTTTCGGGTAAGCGCTGACGGCATGGATGGAACTGGCGAAGATGATACGTTTGACGAAGTTTTCGTACTTGGAGGATTCCTTGAACAGGTAGAAGGGCATCTTGTAGTTCAAATCGATAAGCTCATCGTCAAAAATAGCATCGGGTGAAGGATTGCCGGCCAGATGGATAACGTAATCGATCCCTTCCAGCAGCCCGTCCCAGTTGCCGGCGACAGTCAGGTCCAACTCTTTGACGATGGTGCCCTCCAAAAGGGCCGGATCGACGTTATGGAAATGGATATCCACCAAAGTCAGTTCGTAGCTCTCCTTCAGATGATCCGCCAAAATTCTTCCTATATTACCGCTTGCGCCGGTGATCATGATTGTGGTCATTGTCGAAATACCCCCTTGTTTTTTTTACAGTTGCTATCGTGAACGTCTTTGTTTTAACTGTATGCAAGCCACCGGAAAATGTCAAAGAATAGCCCTTACAAAAACGGCGATTCGTCGGACGAAAAGGGAATGTTATATTTGAGTAAAATGTAGGTAAATTAATTGAGACACGGGCGTTATCCCTGTATAATAGGGGTAAGATGATAGGCAAGGGCAAGACACTTTTCAATCGAAAACGAAGGGGTGAGTCGGATGGACTTGTTGAATTTGCAAATGCGCGCTTCTCAAGGTCAGTGCGGATCTGTTGTGCAACAATCTTCCCATTCATTCTATTGCCCGACAGAGCACGTGCTTTCGCATGTGTTTTTTTCTTGGTCCTGATCGGGATCAACGGAGCTTATCATCATGAATACACGCATCAAACGGGGGTGATGACCATACTACTTTCTCAAAACAAGTCAAAACGGAAAGGAACGGTGATCCGACGTATATCTCCTAGCTGTCAGGTGTGACAGCCATCGTACTGATGAAAGGCGTGAGGCCGGATAGAATGGTAACGTATCACCCGATCAAGTCTGATAATAAAAAAACTGGCGAGGATCCTTTGTGGGTCCATCGCCAGTTTTCTTTGTTTTGAATCTGTATTATGCTTTTTTGACGAACTCGGATTTCAGCTTCATCGCTCCGAAACCGTCGATTTTGCAGTCGATGTTGTGGTCGCCTTCGACCAAGCGGATGCCTTTGACTTTTGTGCCGACTTTCAAAGCGCTCGAGCTGCCTTTGACTTTCAGGTCCTTGATGACCGTAACAGTGTCGCCATCCTGCAACAGGTTGCCGTTTGCGTCTTTGACGATCAGTTGGTCCGCGTTCGTTTCTTCAGCCGCATCCGCGCTCCATTCGTGGGCGCACTCGGGGCAGACAAGCATTACGCCGTCTTCGTAAGTGTAAGGGGAGCCGCATTTGGGGCAATTCGGTAATTCCATCATGATTGTTATTCCTCCGTTGTTATGATTAAATGTCTGCTGACTTTTCATTTCCGGCCTTTTTTTCCGAGGCGGAAGATGCCTCTATACTGCCACATTTTCGCCTTGTTGACAATAGAATTCGGACAATATAAGAATAATAACCAATAATCAGAAAGAGCAGGAATGTTCGAAGGGCATCAAACGAGAATCGTGGTCTGGATGTTGCCTTTAGATTGTCGGATAAACTCAAATTATCCGACAATCCCGAATCTGCACAAAAACAACCCCACCAGCAATGATGATGGCTGGTGGGGTTGTTTTCAATTTGGTCAGATTGTGTTGCTCAAAACAGCATCGTTCTGAACAGACATTTTTGCTTTGTTTTCTTTGATCGCAACTTGCGCGGCAGCCAAGCGGGCGATCGGCACACGGTACGGCGAGCAGGAAACGTAATCCAAGCCAACGCTTGAGAAGAAGGCGATGGATTCGGGATCGCCGCCGTGTTCGCCGCATACGCCCAGTACCAAACCAGGATTGGTTTCGCGGCCCAATTTGGCGGACAATTTGACGAGTTTACCGATGCCTTTGACATCCAACGAGTGAAACGGATTCGGCTTCAGCAAGCCTTTGTCTTCGTATTCCTGCAGGAACTTGCCTGCATCGTCGCGGGAGAAACCGAAGCCCATCTGGGTCATGTCGTTCGTGCCGAAACTAAAGAAGTCTGCCTCCAAAGCGATCTCATCGGAAGTGACGGCCGCGCGCGGAATCTCGATCATCGTTCCGATCAAGTAAGGGATGGTTGTTGCTTTTTCAGCGAAGACCTCCTCGATCTCCGCAACGATCTCTGCTTTGACATAGCGCAGTTCATCGACATCGCACACCAACGGAATCATGATTTCCGGTGTGATTGTGCTGTTGGTTTCTTCGATTGCTTCGATGGCGCCTTCGATGATAGCGCGCGCCTGCATCCGGTAGATTTCCGGGTAGGTGACAGCCAGACGGCAACCGCGGTGGCCGAGCATCGGGTTGACCTCATGTAAGGAGTCGATGTGCGCCTCCAATACAGTCAGGCTGATTCCCATGGCTTCTGCGAGCGCAGCTTTGTCGGCACCCGTGGTCGGCAGGAATTCATGCAAAGGCGGGTCCAGCAAGCGGACGGTCATCGGACGTTCCTGTAGCAAGGCGAACATTTCCTGGAAATCCTGGCGCTGCATTCTCAATAGCTTATCCAAGTATTTTTTGCGCTCATCCAGAGAACGGGAAAGGATCATCTGGCGGACAACCGGAATACGATCATTATGGAAGAACATGTGCTCAGTCCGGCAAAGGCCGACTCCTTCCGCGCCCAAGGCCAACGCCTGCTTGACGTCAGTCGGGGAGTCCGCATTGGCTTTGACCTGCAGCACTTTCATTTCATTGACCCATTCCATGAAGGTGCTGAATTTGCCGCCCAAAGTTGGGTTCTGTTTGGCGATGGTGCCGGCGTAGACTCTGCCGCTTGCGCCGTCGAGCGACAGCAGGTCGCCTTGGTGCAGGGTCACGTCATCGATGACGACGGTTTTGTTTTCTTCATCAATGACTGCAGCTGTGCAGCCGGCCACGCAGCATTTGCCCAAACCGCGGGCCACGACTGCCGCGTGCGAAGTCATGCCGCCACGTGCCGTCAGGATGCCTTCGGAACTCATCATGCCGGCCAAATCTTCAGGAGATGTTTCGCGGCGGACCAGGATGACCGGCAGGCCGTCCTTTTGTGCCGCTTCGGCGTCGGCTGTGGAGAAGTAGATATGTCCGGATGCCGCTCCAGGAGAAGCGCCGAGCCCGGTAGCCAATAAGGTGGCTTCAACCAAGGCTTTCGCGTCGAAAGTAGGATGGAGCAATTTGTCCAATTGGTCGGTTTCGGTGCGCATGACGGCTTCTTCTTTCGTGATCAGGCCTTCTTCAGCCAAGTCCACAGCTACTGCGACCGCTGCGGCTGCTGTGCGTTTCCCGTTGCGGGTCTGGAGCAGGAACAGTCTGCCTTTTTCGATCGTGAATTCGATGTCCTGCATATCGGCATAGTGGTCTTCCAGTTTTTGGGCGATGGTCTTGAATTCATTGTAGACGGTTGGCATTACTTCCTGCAGGGTATCGATGTCCAAAGGGGTGCGGATGCCGGCAACGACATCTTCACCCTGCGCATTCATCAGAAATTCGCCGAACAGTTTTTTCTCGCCGGTCGCCGGGTTGCGCGTGAAGGCCACGCCGGTACCGGAATCGTTGCCGCGGTTTCCGAAGACCATGCTTTGGACGGTGACGGCTGTGCCGAGATCATGCGAAATGTTGTGGATATCGCGGTATAAGATAGCCCTTTCATTGTTCCATGAAGTGAAGACAGCCTGGACGGCTTGGTGCAGTTGCTCCAGTGGGTTTTGCGGGAACGTTTCGCCGGTTTCGCGTTGGTAGACGGATTTGTATTGCGCGACCAACTCAGTCAGATTTTCCAAAGTCAATTGGTTGTCGAACTCGTAACCGTTCTCATTTTTGATTTTATCCAAGATTGCTTCGAAATGGATGCGTGGGACGGATTTCACGACATCGGCAAACATCTGGATGAAACGACGGTAGCTGTCGAAAGCAAAAGTCGGGTTCTGCGTCTGTTCAGCCAGGCCTGCGACGGAAGCATCGTTCAGCCCCAAATTCAGGATCGTGTCCATCATGCCGGGCATCGAGAAGGCGGCACCAGAACGGACCGACACCAGCAACGGGTTGGCAGGATCATGGAAAGATTTCCCGACCGCGTTTTCCAGGTCGATTAGGGCGGAATCGATCTGCTGCAGGAGCGGGGTCCAGAGCGTTCTGCCTTCTTCGAAATAATGGATGCAGGATTCCGTTGTGATCGTGAATCCTGGAGGGATGGGCAAGCCAAGGTTGGTCATCTCGGCGAGGTTCGCGCCTTTTCCTCCCAACAGCATCTTTTGTTCTTTCTTGCCTTCTGAAAAACGATAAACCCATTGCTTAGTCATATTCTTTTCCTCCATCTGGTTGGTTTATAAATGTTTACGGCTGATGTTCATGACATCCATGTAATGCAGGATGTGGTCAGCAGTTTCTTCAATCGCTTTGTTCGAAACATCGATGACTTCGCAGCCGATCTGTTTCATGATCTGGTCTGCATATTCGAGTTCTTCGAGGATGCGTTCCATGCCGGCATAGCTGGCTGAGGGCGGCAGTCCCAACGTTTTCAGGCGCTCTTTGCGGACTTCGTTGAGTTTTTTCGGCGAATTGATCAGACCGATGATCCGCTCCGGCGCTATCGAGAAAATCTCTTTCGGCGGCTTCGATTCCGGAAAGAGCGGAATGTTCGCGACTTTCACATTCTTGTTCGCCAGATAGATCGAGAGCGGCGTTTTTGATGTGCGGGATACGCCGATCAGAATGATGTCGGCTTTTTCGATGCCGCGCGGATCGCGTCCGTCGTCGTATTTGACGGAAAACTCGATGGCCTCGACGCGGTTGAAATAATCTTTGTTGAGCTGGCGGTTGATGCCCGGTTTTTCCAGCGGCTTCATCTGGAACAGCTGGCCCAGGCCCTTCATCACCGGGCTGTAGATGTCGACGCCGATCAGGCCGGCTTTTTCGATCCGGTCCTGCATGTAGTCGGCCATCTCCTTTTGCACGAAGGTGTAGAAGATCATGGCTTTCTCGTCTTCGCCAGCCTTGGCGCAGATGGCGTCGATTTCCTCGAGCGTCTGCACGTAGGAATACTTCTTCAATTGGTAGTTTTCCGTCTCAAACTGGAAGAGGGCGGAACGGATCACCTGATCGGCTGTCTCGCCGACGGAATCGGATACTAGATAAATCGCATTAAGGTCCATGTGCACACTTGCCTCCTATAGGTCTTTGTTGAATATATCAAGCAGCAATCTGCTGGCGGTCGATTTCGAAAATTTTCCGATGACCTCTTTTTTGCCGGTCTCTTCATACACGGAGCGGGAAAGCACCGGCAAACTGTCGACGCGATGGGTGATGAGCAACTTCGTGGCATCGACAACGAGCGTATCGCTGAAAACAGTGTGCAGATTCGGCATCTTCGTCATGACCATTCCGACCGGGATAGCATTCAGATCGGAGTCTCCCAACGCGCTTTTGAGTAGATCCTTGCGGGATACGATCCCCAGTATTTCCCGGTTGTCGGTGACATAAAGGGAACCGCAATCCTCCAGGAAAAGCTGGATGATGGCATCCTGTATACTCGTTTCTTTTGTAAGGTTGACCGAGATGGCCATTACTTTCTCGACTTTTTGTTTGGCGATCTGTTCGACCAAAACGGAATTGGTGTGCTCCTCGTTGATGAGATAACCAACTTTTGGTTTGGCTAGCAGTATACCGCTCATCGTAAGCAACGAAAAATCGGGGCGCAGCGTCGCACGGGCAAAGCCCAGTATAGAGGCAATCTTTTCACCGGAAATCGGCTGCTGTTTCTTGACGATTTCGATGATCTGTTTTTGCCTGTCTGAGAGTTCCATTTCCTCACCTCCATCCTTAATGTGATGTTTTAATGTTTATATAGTATGTCACATTAGGGGCGTTGTCAACAAAAAGTGACGTCATTTTTGTGATTTGATTTTTTATTGGGTAGTGCAGTGGATGATGAATTCTTCGGAGTTATCCATCATCCTCGAACACATTCAGATCGGTTTCCGATAAAGCCGGCGCCAATTTTGTGGTATCCTGCACCTTGCTATATGGTAAAATAACAGAGACTATATATGTGAGGGTGTGGCTGAAAATGTACGAAGTTGAGTTTGACCTACAGGATATTTATGATATGACATACAGCGATGTGACCTATATGAAAGGAAAGCAGTTGTATGAGAGCGGGGCATTGAAAAAATTCAGATCGGACTCTGCGCACACCGTTTTCATAGCTGACATAAAGGGGACGAAAAAATACGAAGTCGAAGTCTATTTGGATGATGACGGGGACTTGGATGATTATTATTGCTCTTGCCCGGCTTTCCAAAACTACGAGGGGCCATGCAAACACGTTGTCGCATTTTTGTTTGCGATACTCAAATCTTCATCGGGTTACAAAGAAGAAAAAGTGAAACCGTTCAGCAGTGCAGCGGCGCAGAGCAGGAAGCCCAACAGTCCCGCCAAGAAAAAATACGATGTCGAACAAACCAAAAGACTGTTGGATGTGCTTCAGTTCGAATTGCTTCAGGAAAACGATCTGATCGAGCGGATACCGATTCAGGTGGAATATACGCTTTCCATGGTCGATTACCGCTATGCAACGCGCTACAGTATGCGATTGCGGGTAGGTTCCAGTCAGTTTTACATGGTGAAGGATTGCGAGCAGGTCATCGATCATATCCTGAAAGGGGATCCGCTCCCTTTCGGAAAGAAATTCAGTTTTTCCCCGGATAAACACATATTATCCCAGCAGGATCGCGCGATTTTTCTGCTGCTGAAACAAGTAATCGATTCCGCTTCTGTTTCCAGTCATCATTATCCGACGAGCGAGGAGCGTAAGGAAATTATCTTGCCACCGAGCATAGTGAAGGAGCTACTGGAGAAGCTGGCGCAACGGCCGTTCGTCACTATCCAAACAAATGCTTATCAGACCAACGGACAGAAACTCCTGCCGGAACACGTGCTGACGAAGTTCGATAAGTTGCCGATCCGTTTCGCGATTTCCGAACTGCCGAATGGGGGGCTGCTGTTCGATGAAACAAGCGAACCGGCGAAGAATAGTCTTTTCTTCGATGAGGCGGACATCCTGATGGTGGACGACCGCTTCTATTTTCTGCAGCCGAGCATGAAGGAGCGCCTGCTCAGCCTTTACCATGCGCTTGGACAGTCCGATCATGACGGTCTGCACATACCGCCCGAAGCGGCCGGTGATTTCCTGGCGATTGCTGTGCCGGCTTTGCAGCAGATTGCGACCATCACGCTGGATGATTCCGTTCGGGCAAACTATCAGCAATTCCCTCTGAAGGCCGAACTGTATCTGGATTGGAAAATGGAGAAGTTGTTCACGGAATTGTATTTCCGCTATGGCGAAACCAAAATAGACGTTACCCAAGAAGTCAAAGCCCAAAAGTTGCTTTCGCCCGACACACTCGTCCGGGACAGGATCGCCGAAAAGGTTCTGTTCCAGAAATTCATCGACTCGGGCAACGACGCCTTCACTATCGATGAAGCCATCTACTTGACGGATTTGGATGACATCATGCCGTTTTTGTACGAAGGCCTTGAAGAACTCGCTCCATACTGCGAGATATTCCTGACCGCGTCCGCCGAAAGATTGCTTTACCAACCGGTCCGGCCGCCGAAAGTCACAATCGAAGTCAACAACCAGTCCCGGCTTTTGGATGTGACTTTCAGCACCGACGACATCAATGTGGACGACCTGAAACAGATGGTCCGCCAGATCGCGCAGAACAAAAACTATCACCGCCTGTCCAACGGCAAAATCGTCGACCTGCGCCAAAAGGAAATCAAGGAACTGACCGATGCGGTTGTACAGCTGGACGTGCCTTTAAAGGATCTGAAGAAAGAGATGTCATTGCCGCTCTATAAAGCTTTCGGGGTGGATACCGATGCGGAAATCGTCCATCAGGATGAGGATTTCATGACGCTCATCAATCGGATGGAGAAACCCGAAAAGATCGACTTCGACTTGCCTGCGGATGTGACGGCAACGTTGCGTCCCTACCAGGAAACAGGCTACAAATGGCTGAAGGGGCTCGACCATTACGGATTCGGGGGAATCCTTGCGGACGATATGGGCTTGGGCAAGACGCTGCAGGTGATCAGCTTCATCGCCGGATCGCTCGGTGCAGGCGAAGGCAAACCCTATTTGGTCATCTGTCCTTCAAGCGTGCTCTACAATTGGCAGAAGGAATTCCAACAGTTCGCGCCTGGCATCCGGACGCAGCTCATCACCGGCAACAAGAACGAAAGAAGAGACTGCATTGCAACCGCGCAAGCTGAGAACATTCCGGTCTGGATCAGCTCCTATCCGCTGCTGCAACGCGATGAGGATCTGTATGAAGGGCTGGCATTCCGGACCGTCATCCTGGATGAAGCCCAAAGCGTCAAGAACGCCACCGCGAAGACGACGAAAGCCGCTTCGGCGCTCATTGCCAACAACAAAATCGCCCTGAGCGGGACTCCGATCGAAAACGCCTTGTCCGAGCTGTACACCATCTTCAGCATCGCGCAGCCCGGCCTTTTCGGAACGAGAACGGATTTCAAAAAGATGGAACCGGCTCAGATCGCCAAAAAAGTCAAACCGTTCATCCTGCGCAGGCTGAAGGCGGATGTGCTGAAGGATCTGCCGCCGAAGATCGAATCGATCGCCTACATCGAAATGACCGAAAAACAGAAAACCGTGTACTTATCGCAGCTGCAGTTGATGCGTCAGGAAACAAAAGAGATGGTGGATGCGGATACGCTGAACGAAAATCGCATCAAGATATTGGCCGGTTTGACGCGCCTGCGCCAAATCTGTTGCGACCCTGCGCTGGTTTTGTCGGATTATCAAGGCGGTTCCGGTAAATTGGAACGGCTGATGGAGTATTTGGCGGAGGCCAAAGAGAACGGCAAACGGGTCGTCCTGTTCTCCCAATTCACGCAAATGCTGGCAATCATCCGCGAGAAACTGGACGCGGCCGGCGCGGCCTACTTCTATCTTGACGGGCAGACGCCTAATCAGGATCGGCTGACCCTGACGACCCGTTTCAATGAAGGCGAGAAGGATCTTTTCCTGATTTCCTTGAAGGCTGGCGGCACCGGCCTGAATTTGACCGGCGGGGATACTGTCATCCTCTACGACTCTTGGTGGAATCCGGCCGTCGAAAGCCAGGCGACCGACCGCGTGCACCGTTTCGGGCAGAAAAAGGTCGTTCAGGTCATCCGCCTGATCGCGACCGGTACGATTGAGGAACGCATCAACGAATTGCAGGAACAGAAGCGCGAAATGATTGATTCGGTCATCCAGGCTGGCGGCCAATCTGTCACCTCGTTGACGAAGGAAGAATTGATGCAGCTGCTGGAAATGTAAGATTCACTGTTATGTTTTTGAAAGGGAAGGGGGAGCTCGATGACGGTTACACCTAATCCAGAAATGGACTTCGAATTATACATGGATACGGCTGTTTTGGCCGGTCAAATTATGCTGGAAAGCAATGCCGAAACCTACCGCGTTGAGGAAACGGTGACGCGCATCCTGAATAAAACCGGACTGCAGATGACCGATGCGCTGGCCTTGACGACTGGGCTGGTGGCCACACTCGACAGTCCGAATATGCACGCGATCACGGTCGTCAAACGGATCACGGAACGCACGACGAATCTGAACAGAGTGTCCCGCGTCAATGCTGTTTCCCGAAATTTTGTCGAGGGCAGGTTGACCATCCAGGAGGCTTACGATGCGCTGCAGAACATCGACGAAATCCAGTACAGCGGGCGCCAGAAGAGCTTTGCGCTGATCGGGTTCATCCAGCTGTTCATTTTTTTGATGGGCGGTACCTTCTATGACTTTTTGGCGATGATCCCAGTGAGCGCCGCGGTCTCCTTTGTCCTGCACATTGCGGCTAAATGGAAAATCCGCCCGTTCATCCAAAACATGGTTTCCAGTTTTGTGATCGCTGTCTTGACCGCCTTTTTGCTTGAGTTATTGACGTTTCCGATCCAACCGGATACGATCATCATCAGTGCCATCATGCCGTTACTGCCGGGAACCATATTAACGAACGGCATCCGCGACACCTTCCGCGGGGATTATATGTCGGGAGCGGCCAAAATATTGGAGGCCTTTGTGATCGCCGTATTCATTGCGATCGGCATTGGTGCCGGTTTGGTCGTCGGCGGGGAGGTGATCCGATGAATTTGCCTAACATTATGGTGGAAATGGTCGTTGCTTTCGTGGCTGTTTATTTTATTGCCATCACTTTGGAAGCACCGAAGCGCACGTTGAGCTATGGCGCTTTGGCCGGATCTCTGGGTTGGGGAGTCTATCTTGTCGGATTGTCCTTTTTGGACATCGTCGGCGCCACTTTTCTGGCCAGCCTGTTCATCGCTTGGATTGCGCACCTTTTCGCGCGTTTTCTGAAGACGCCGGTGACGATCTATTTCATCCCGGCCTTCATCGCCTTGGTACCCGGAGCAGGCGTTTATCAGTCGGTCTACGCCTTCATCAACAAAGAATATGCGGAGGCGCAGCAGCATCTGGTCCTGACACTGCAGATATCGGGCGCCATCGCGTTGGCGATCTTCATTGTGGACAGCCTTTTCGGGCTTATGTCCAGAATAAAGGCTTCGAAGGCTCAGAAACACTCTGCGGAGTAGGGTCTGCGAGGACAGGGCATGCGGTGTGCGTATTTCTGTGACACAGAGTTGTAAACTGGATTTAACGTAGCCGTCTCGCAAATATGCTAGACTTGTATCATTCAGAAGGAGGCTACCGCATGTCCGAGAACAATCAAAAACCGACCAGACAAGACTTACACCGAAATCATAAACGCACCAACCCGCTGCTTGTTGTTTTGGGCATCATCGCCGCCGCAGTTTTAGGGCTCGTGCTGCTCTACAACATCTTTTACGGGAATGAAGAAGAACCATCCGTAGCGGCCGGTAATCAAACAAATTCAGAGAACATGATCATCACCGAGTCGGATGACTCCAGCGAAACGGGCGCTTCAGCCGAAGAGTCTTCGGAAAAAGCGAAAGACAGTGCCGAGGAGGAATCAGAGGAAGACACCGGCATCGAGACGGAGCAAGTGCCGTCAACCGATGAGAACGTGACAAAGGCTTATACAGGCGACTGGGAACCGATCGGCACTACCCAAACCGGGGAACATGATATCACGGATTACAGCGACGGTTCAGCCGATCGCGTTGAAATCAAGCAAGCTGTCGCTGCCGCGACCGGCATCAACGCTGATAACATGATCGAATGGTGGATCGGCAATGCCGGCGACCAGAAAGTCACCGCCACAGTTTCGGATACCCAGAAAGAGACAATTGCCCGCGTCCAGCTAAATTGGGTTGACGGCGAAGGCTGGCAAGTCACGCTTGTTGAAGAACTGAACGAAATACCGAACAACTGATCAAGACAGCAAGGCGCTCTTTTACTAAAGAGCGTCTTTTTTTGCGTTGCTTATTTGGAAATGTCTCTGTACGAAATGCTTATTCTGGAGTAAAATGTTTCTAAATAGGAAACAGTTGAGGGGTGTCAAAAATGGAAGAAGAGAAAAAACCTTACGGTACGGTCCTGCTGAAAGCGGCAAAGATCATCGATCATTTATCGAAAAGCAAAGAAGCCCAGAGTCTGGCCGCCATCGCAGCGAACACGGGGTTGTCCAGTCCGACAGCACTGAAGATTTTGGACACGCTGCTCTTGATCGGGTATGTCGAAAAGGATGAGCAGACGAAGCGGTTTACTTTGGGCAGCGCGCTGATCCGCTATGCGAACAACCGGCTGGCGAATCTGGACATCATCAAAATAACCGATCCATACTTGCGGAATCTGCAGGCTGGGCTGGATGAAACGGTACATTTGGGTATTCTCGATAAGGATGAGGTCCTTTATGTCAACAAGTTGGAGACGCAAAAAGCGATTGCCAACATCAATTCCCGGATAGGCAACACCAACCATCTCTACAGCTCCGCGATGGGCAAAGCGATGCTCGCTGCCTTCAACGAGGAAGAATTAACGGCGTATCTGGACCGGGTCGAGCTGGTCGCGGACACTCCGAACACGATAACGGATCGGGCTGTTCTGAAAGAGGAAGTCAAAAAAGTCAGATCATCCGGGTTTGCCACCGACGACGAAGAGAATGATCTGGATGTCATCTGCATCGGGGCGGCGCTCGTGGTCGACAACAAAATCATTGGCGCATTCAGCGTCAGCACACCAAAGTACCGTTTCGAACGCAAGAAGACCATCGAAAAAGTGCTGGAAACGAAAAAAAATCTGTTGGCCGAATTGGGTAGGACGAACACGTTCGGCTGACGATTAGCGAAGGATGCAGCTGTCTCTGAAGAGACAGCTTTTTTCGGTTTGGGGTATTTTTTTTTGTTTGCCGGTCGCGTTTGTTAGCGAGATTCCCGCAAACAAGGTTTTAGAGGAGAATCCCTGAGATTGCAGAAAATTTCCAAAGTAGCAGAGCTCCGATTCTCCGCTGAATTCAGAATATTAGGGGACGGTCCGCTATCCTAATGCCAATAAAATGGAATTTCGGTCATATAGGTGTTGAAATAACTAAGAGGAAACCGTATAATGAAACCAAAGTATTTCCTAAAAGAAAACCAAATTTCCTATTTGGAAATAAAAGATTTTGACAACGCATTTCAGGTGGTTGCGTCATTCTGTAAAGAGTAATGTAACCGCGTTCAGTGAAAGTCCATAAACAAAATTAGGAGCGTGCGAAAAAATGAGTAAAATTTTGACATTGGGCGAAATCATGTTGCGCCTATCTACAGATCCAGGAACATTGATGACCTATTCCACAAATTTCACCGGGCATTATGGCGGCGGGGAAGCGAACGTCGGCATCAGTCTGGCGAATTTTGGCCATGAAGTGGCTTTCGCAAGCAAAGTGCCGGCTAATCCGTTGGGTGTTGCGGTCCGCAAACATCTGAAGAGTTACGGAATCTGTACAGCCTTGCTGAAAAAGGGCGGCGAACGCCTCGGCACCTATTATTTGGAAAGCGGTGTGGGCGAACGGGCGGCATCCGTCGTGTATGATCGGGCTTATTCGAGTTTTTCCAGCATGGAGGCTTTGGAATGGGATTTCGATGAATTATTCGAGGATGTGAACCTTTTCCATATCTCAGGCGTCACTGCCGCGCTCAGTAAAGACTGGGCCGCATGGACTGTCGAATTGGTGCGGGAAGCGAAAAGACGCGGGATCAAAGTCAGTTTCGACATCAACTACCGCGCGAAACTTTGGACGCAGGCCGAATGTGGAGTTTTCCTGCAGCAAATCTTGCCGTTGACCGACTATCTGTCTGCAGGCAAATTGGATGCTTTGTATCTGATGGGGATTCCGGAAAATACGAGCGAACAGGAGGATGTGACCTATTATTATGAGCAGATGGCGGAAAAATATCCGAACATCGATGTCTTCTACTCAACAATCCGTCAGGTGCATTCCGCCAGCCACAATGTGCTGCAAGGGACGATGTGGCGCAACGGGGAAACGACCTTCTCGAACGTGCATACGATCACACCGATCGTTGACCGGGTCGGCGGTGGGGATGCTTATGCGGCAGGCATCCTGCATGGCATCCTTTCAGGATATACAGCTGAGCATACGGTCGATTTCGCGATTGCCGCATCCAGCATGAAACACACAATTCACGGCGACTGCAACCAGTTCTCCGCCGAAGAAGTGGAAGACTTCAAAAATTCCGAGTCCGGCGCAATCAAACGATAAGAAAATACGCATAAAAAAGGCAAGCAAACGGTGTAATAACCGAATGCTTGCCTTTTTGTCGGCATATATGTGGAAATGCTTTAAAAATCAGATGAATTCGCTGTCGTATTGCAGCTCCAGCTGCTTCATTTCGTGGTAGCTGACTTGGTCCAGCGTCATGGATGCCAACAGCAGGTTGAAATCATCGCGGGCTTCCGGATCGGCGGCGGCCCAGATGAGCGTGTGCGCAGCCTCATCCTCGCCGAGATCTTCGGAAAAATCGACCATGCTGTCGCGCCATTTGATGTATGCTTCGTATTGCCCAGCTTTCATTTTGTGTCCTCCATTATGTTTATTTCATGATATAGATCATTTCGATTTCCCGTGTATCAAGATCGGTGCCACGCTTCATGAAACCGGCTGTTTCAAGTGCCTCGCGGGCCCATTGGTTGCCGATCTGTACGGATGCGTGCAAAAGGGAGCAGTCGAACTGCATTGCGATCCATTTCGCAATCTCCCGGATGCTTTCTGCCCCGAACCCTTTCGATTGGAAAGGCTGGCCGATCATGATTTGTTCGAGGGTCATCGCAGAAGCTTTTTGCGCCTTCCTGATGAAGGCCAAGCCGACCAACGTATTGTCGGCATAGAGCGCAATCGGGAAAAGTGCCTCCGGTTCAACGTAAGCCAAAGCAATCATTTCCGCGTTCGGCCGGACGTATTTGCGCTGCCAATCGTCAACGCTCAAATCAAGCGCCGTTAGGATATTCTCAGTAGAAAGGTTACGTATGGTGATCATTTTTTACCCCTTGTCCGTTTTCTTGTTTTCAGGTTCTGTATCGAAGGTGATGAGATAGGCGTCAAGCCAATTGCCGTTGCTCTTCAAGGCGAAGTAGCCAAGGATAGCGACGATTGCTGCTGCGGTACAGTTCACGATCAGGTCACCCATCGTGTCCAATAAAGCGGCCTGCCCAATCAGCGGAACGCCATCGATTGTGGCTGTCCGTTGCGTATTCTGTCCCATGACACTGTCGGCGAAAAATTCATAAAATTCCCAGAGCACACCGATCGTGGTTGCCAGACAGAAAGAAAAAAGCGAAGACAACACCGGTGTCAGGTTCAGCCTTTCGACACCGCCCTCCTGCAGATTGGCGATGACGGAAAATCCGAGCACCCCGAACAAAGCGGAACTCAGGGCATGTTGGATAGTATCCCATTCGGCAACCGTGTCATAAAACCCGCCAAGGCTCCCCAGCAGGAGCGCCAAATAGAGGAACACCGCATAGATAAAAGTAATTCTTTGCGGCAATAGGATACGCGTATGTTTCCGCAAGAGCGAAGGGAAAAGCAGGGCAACCAGCCCGAAGCCGACCTGTACAAGCCGCAGGAAATGCTCGGCTTGCTTTTCGGTACCTCTCGTCTGGACGAAACGGAAAAATTCGTATCCGGTGATCAGGATGAAACTCGCAAAGATGAACAGCACAACAGCATAACTGAATTTTTTCAGCGTCTCACGCATGGTTTTTCAGCCTTCTTTCGGTTAATAAGCGCACATATCCGCTACTCTCATTTTAGTCGACTTCTCCGGGATACGCAACTTGTCGATGCTTTAAAGCCGCCAAAAAAAGGATACCCGATGGCATCCTTTTTCTGGTGGCATTCGAAAATAAAAAACTTGCCTATCTATCGAATTTTTCCCGACGCTTGGTGGACTTGATGAAAAGTTGCTTTAACGCAACGCTGTCGTCGGTCTTTATGGCTGCCTTGATCAGGTCGAGCTGATCCTCGAACGTCTGGATGCTCTTCAGTAAATTCTCCTTATTCTCCAGGAAAAGTTCGCTCCACAACTCTTCATTGATTTTGGCGATCCGGGTCAACTCGCGGTAACTGTCCCCGGTGAACTTCTCCGTTTCCCGGCCTTCGACATCGCTGTTCACCAAGGCGACAGCAATCGCATGCGGCAACTGACTCGTGAATGCGATCATTTCGTCATGGTAATCGGCAGAGATGCGCGTGATCCGCCCGAAGCCCATTTCCATGATCAAAGCCTCCATGAAAGCAAGATTCTCCTCTTTGTTGGAAGGGAGCGGAGTCAGGATGTAATTCGCATTTTTATAGACGGAACTGCTGGCGAAATCGATACCTTTCTTCTCCCGTCCGGCCATCGGATGACCAAAGACAAAGTCAATCGAGTCAGGCAAAACCGACAGAATGTCTTCGATGAAGAACTTTTTGACACCCGTTGCATCCGTCAGAATCGACCCCGACTTGAAAAAATGCTTATGGGTGACGATAAAATCGTGCACCAAACGGGGATAGAGCGAAAAAATCACCAAATCGGATTGCGGCAGGATAGCTTTCCCATCCTGATAGCCCTCCTTGATGAGCCCCTGCGACTTAGCTTTATCAAGGGTTGCCTGGTCGATATCGATCCCGTAAAGATTGCGGTAGCCGGCATCGTGAAGAGCCATCGCGAAGGATCCGCCGATGACGCCCAGGCCGACGATCGTGATGTTCAGATCCTTATTGAGGATTGTCATGGGTTGGGCCTTCCTTTCCTGCTCCATAGTGGCGCGCGATGATTTCGGCGGCTATTTCTTCCAATGGCTTATCGTTCTTGACGACGAAATCAGCAGCGGATTGGTAGAGAGTCTCGCGTTCAGCCTTCAGCGCATAGATCCGTTCCAGGCCGTCCTTCAGGAGCGGGCGATGGGAAACCTCGATGTCATGCGTGATGTCTTCGACTGCGCGGTCGATGTAATAGATTGTCCCATTCTTTTTCAAAGCCACGATGTTGTCGCTGCGTTTGACGACACCACCACCTGTGCTGACGATGGTATCCTCAAAGTTGGCAATTTCTTTATAGGCATCCGATTCGATGCCGCGGAAATGATCCTCTCCGGTTTGGAAAAGGTCGGTGATGCTTTTGCCGGTTTTCTCCTCAATGTAGGCATCCGAATCGATGAAACAGAAACCAGTTATATTGCTCAATAATTTGCCTAAAGTCGTCTTGCCTGCGCCAGGCATTCCAATCAGGATGATATTTTTTCCCAAATCCTTCACCTATTCCCGTTAGTGTGTTATTTTGTCGTAGATTTCTTGGTTCAGTGCAAGTTCGAAAGGTCGTTCCAGCCAGATTTCTTGCGATTTGATCGCCTGATGCACCAACATCTCCAATCCGTTGCACGTCTTCAAGCCGGCTGTTTCCGCCAGACGCAGGAATTCCGTTTCCTGCGGGTTGTAGATCAGATCCACCGCCGCACTGAAATGACGGATCACTTCGATTGGGACCGCGCTGAGGCCAATGTTGTCGGGGAACATACCAAGCGGCGTCGTGTTGATGATCAGATCGCCTGAGATGTCCGCTATCTCCTCATAACTCATCAAAGAGATGCGCGGGTCATCCGGAATATCGGTAAGCGCGCCTTTTTTTCGTGAAACGATGATTACGTTCGTGATGCCATTGTCCAATAAATACAGAACGACCGCTTTTGCGGAACCGCCGAAACCCAAAACCATTGCCGTGCGGTTTTCGATTGTGATGCCGTGCGAAGCCAACATGGTGCCGAAGCCGTAATAATCGGTATTTGCGCCAGAGAGCTTGCCGTCTTTCACCTTGATCGTATTGACTGCACCGATGCGTGAGGCTTCCGGTGTGATTTCATCCAAGTAAGGCATCACTGTCTGTTTGTAGGGAATCGTCACGTTGACACCAACGAACTGAAGCACGCGGATCCCTTCGATTGCTGCTTCGAGTTCGGCAGGGGACAATTCAATATGTTTATAACCGGCATTCATTC
Organism: Trichococcus sp.; assembly: GCF_055118575.1. Taxonomy (NCBI): domain Bacteria; kingdom Bacillati; phylum Bacillota; class Bacilli; order Lactobacillales; family Carnobacteriaceae; genus Trichococcus; species Trichococcus sp. The sequence goes on from NZ_JBSQPW010000001.1 coordinate 110,586, forward strand.
CGATCAGATCGAAAAAAGTCGAATGGATTCTTTCTGAATAACTGTGGCTCAAATGTTCGCCGAATAATCCGAAAAATTGCATCAGGTTTCACTCCTTTTAGGAAAGTGTAGATTATCGCCATCTAAATTTCAATACCCAGATTAAATTAAAAAAAAATTAAAAAACTCTTGCAATGATTAGAGTGTTTGTTATAATTATGGAAATCAGACGTTTTCATTATGAGTTCAGCTGATTAAATGATGCACAAGAAAAGAGGTCATCCGATGGGTTCCACGCATGCTATCAATCTTTTACAAACAAACTTTTACTTTACATACTTTACATTCTGGGGCTTCTATTTTAGCGCTGGATATTTTGTTTGGAAAAAATTGCATAGAGCGAATATGAGAAACATCAAAGGATGCGAAAAATAGTTTGCAGGACGGATCGTCAGGCAACGGCATTTTTGGATAACGAAGCTTAAAGCGGTGCTCATATCACATGGGTACCGTTTTTTATTTTTTTAAAAGCAAAAACAAACTAGGAGGAACAAGACATGATCATCATTTTGAAGAGAACGGCCAAACAAGAGGAAATCAACGAATTGACAAAACGCTTAACGGATAAAGGGGTCATCGTAAGCCCGGTAATCGGCGAGACAATGACCATTTTGGGCTTGGTGGGCGATACTTCGAAAGTATCGATGGACACCATCCAACAACACCACCTTGTTGAACGCGTATTGAAGGTTCAGGAGCCCTACAAAAAGGCAAACCGCAAATTCCATCCGGACGATACGGTTGTCGAAATCGACGGCCAGCGCATCGGGAATGGCTACTTTGGCGTAATCGCTGGGCCTTGTTCCGTTGAAGGCGAAGAACAGATCATCAGCATCGCGCAACGCGCAAAAGCGGCAGGCGCCAACTTCCTCCGCGGCGGAGCCTTCAAACCACGCACATCCCCATACAGTTTCCAAGGTTTGGAATTGGAAGGCTTGCGCTTGCTGAAATTGGCGAAGGAAGCGACCGGTTTGCCGATCGTAACGGAACTAATGTCGACGAAATTCGTCGATGAATTCGAGGCGGATGTGGATCTGATCCAAATCGGCGCCCGCAACATGCAGAATTTCGATCTTTTGAAGGAAGTCGGCAAGACAAAGACACCGGTCCTGTTGAAACGCGGTTTGTCCGCAACTTACGAAGAATGGTTGATGTCTGCTGAATACATCATGTCCGAAGGGAACGAAAACGTCATCCTTTGCGAACGCGGCATCCGCACATTCGAAACGGAAACCCGCAACACGTTGGATATCCAAGCAGTTCCGGTCATCCAAAAATTATCCCATTTACCGATCGTCATCGATCCAAGCCACGCCGGCGGTTCTTCTTACCTGGTGCCATCCATGTCCAAATCCGCAGTCATGTCCGGCGCGAACGGTCTGATGATTGAGATCCATCACGATCCGGAGAACGCATGGAGCGATGGCCAACAGTGCCTTGACCCGAATGAGTTCGAAGAGCTGATGGCTGTCGTAAAACAATTGATTGCCATTGAAGGAAAGCATTTGGATGCGGTAAAATAAAGGAAGCATTTTCTTTATGAAAAACGAAATCTGAATGAGATCTTAATGAGGAGTGAAAGAATGGCTGAATTACATGTGGGACTCGGGAAAAACAGCTATACGATTCTGATCGAAAATGGTTTGCGCCACCGTCTTCCGGAAGAAATCAAAAACATCTACAGCGGCAAAAAAATCGCCATCATCACGGACCATAACGTCAATGCGCATTATGGGTCCCAATTGGAGGAAGGACTGCAGGCTGTGGGTTACGAAACGCTAGTGGTTGCTTTACCGCCTGGTGAGCAGACGAAAGATTTCCAGATGCTGCCTCAGATCTATGACCAATTGTTGGATTTTCAACTGAACCGGAGTGAACTGATCATCGCCTTAGGGGGCGGGGTCATCGGTGACCTCGCGGGCTTTGCGGCCGCGAGCTTCCTGCGCGGCGTGCCTTTCATTCAGATCCCGACATCCTTGTTGGCCCAAGTGGACAGCAGCATCGGCGGCAAGGTCGGCGTCGATCTGGCAAGAGGGAAAAATCTGGTCGGTGCTTTCAATCAACCGAAGAAAGTGTTCATCGATCCGGAAATGCTGAACACCTTATCGGATCACTATTTCCGTGATGGACTCGGTGAAGTCATCAAATATGGCTGTATCAAGGACGCAGCATTCTTCAGCTTCCTGGAGACGCTGCATACTCGCGAAGAAATGATGGTGCACATCGAACGAATCCTATACACGTGCTGCGACATCAAGCGCAGAGTCGTGGAAGAGGACGAGAAGGACACCGGCGAACGGATGCTCCTGAACTTTGGGCACACGATTGCGCACGCATTGGAAACCTACACCAATTATTCCAAATATTCGCACGGCGAAGCGGTGGCAATCGGGATGGTCGCAATCACGCGCCTTTCCGAGAAAAAAGGGTTCACCAAGCTGGGAACGGCAACTGCAATCGAAGCAATGGCGAAACAAGTAGGATTGCCTACGGAACTGCACATGGAGTCTATTGATTTGGACAGCTTATTGGCAATCATGACTTTGGACAAGAAGAACCTGGACGATCATCTGAAAGTCATTCTGTTGAAGGAAGTCGGCATCAGTTACGTTCAAGATGAAACCATCGCTTTCTTTGACGATCTGGAGAACATGTAGAACGATACTATAGAAGAAACCGAAGAACCAAAATAGAAGCAACACACAGGAGGATAAAAATGGATTTGACGATACAGCCACATAAGCTATCGGGAACAGTGACTGTCCCGCCTTCAAAAAGTTTGGCTCACCGTGCTGTCATTTGTGCGGCGCTTTCCGACGGCATCTGCAAGATTGATAATATCGCTCTCTCGGATGACATCATTGCAACTACGGAGGCCATGAAGGCATTCGGAGCGGTCATCGAGCAGGATGGCAGCACTTTGACCATCAAGGGCGCTGGCCAATACGTTTCAGATGCAAAAGCCGATGACAGCGCAACGATTGCTGAGCACCTGATCGATTGTAACGAATCCGGTTCGACCTTGCGTTTTGTCGTACCGATCTCGACGCTTTTCCAAGGCGCGAGCCGCTTTATCGGCAGAGGGAATCTGGGCAAACGTCCTTTGACGATCTTCTACGATATTTTCGAAGAACAAGGCATCTCCTACAAACCGACTGAAGGCGAACTTGATTTGGTAGTGGACGGGAACCTGAAACCGGGTCATTTCTCATTTCCTGGAAATGTCAGCTCGCAATTCATCACGGGCCTTTTGTTCACTTTGCCGTTGTTGGACGGCGACTCGGTCATCACGATCACGACACCGCTTGAGTCGATCGGCTACATCGATTTGACATTGGATGTCATGAGCGCTTTCGGTGTCACCATCGAAAACGAAGGCCATCAACTCTTCCGGATTTCGGGCGGGCAATCCTACAAAGCGACGGATTACCGCGTCGAAGGCGATTATTCCCAAGCGGCCTTCTTCCTTTGTGCAGATGCATTGGGGAACGAGCTGTTGGTGGATGATCTCTCGATGGATTCCCTTCAGGGTGACCGCGCCGTCGTTTCCATTTTGGAAGCGATGGGCGTCACTTTCGAACAGCAGGGCAACGGTTTGATCGGCTCGGCAACAGCCGGGCTGCACGGCACACTGATCGACGCGGCGCAATGCCCGGACATCATTCCAGTGGTCGCGTTGACGGCTTGCCTGAGCGAAGGCAAAACGGAAATCATCAATGCCGGCAGACTGCGCATCAAAGAATGCGATCGGCTGCAAGCAACGGCCAGCGAACTGAAGAATCTGGGCGCCGACATCGAAGAATTGCCGGAAGGACTGGTGATCCACGGCGTCAAATCGCTGAAGGGCGGGGAGACAGTCTGGAGCCACAAGGATCATCGCATCGCCATGATGCTGGCGATCGCTGCGACGGTCTGCGAACAGCCGATCACGGTCACGGATGCCGAGTGCGTTTCAAAATCATATCCGAATTTTTGGGAAGACTATAAAACTATAGGAGGCAAAATACAATGAGTGGTGTATTTGGGAATAAATTAAAAGTATCCATCTTCGGCGAATCACATGGTTCCGCAATCGGCGTCACCATCGACGGTTTGCCGCCAGGCCATCAGATCGATATGGACAAAGTTCTGGAGGAAATGAAACGGAGAGCGCCAGGCCAAGGGGCTTTGACGACGCCGAGGAAAGAAAAAGATCAGCCTGAAATCCTGAGCGGTTACTTCAACGACATGACGACAGGCAGCCCGCTTGCGGCAATCATCCGCAACAGCGACACGCGTTCGAAAGATTACAGCCAGATGAAAAAATTGATGCGTCCCGGCCAGGCTGATTATCCCGGCTATGTCCGTTACGACGGCTTCAACGATTACCGCGGCAGCGGCCATTTTTCCGGCCGGATCACGGCACCGCTAGTGTTTGCGGGTGCGATCGCGAAGCAACTGCTTGAAAAACAAGGTATCACCATCGGCGGCCATGTCAAGAGCGTTGCCAAAATCCAAGACGACAGCTTCCTTAATTCCGAAGTCACACCAGAAATGCTGAAGGGCTTTGCCGGGAAAGAACTGCCTTTATTGAACGAGTCGCTTGAAGAGGAAATGCGCAATCTGATCCGCGAAGCGAAAGCCAGCGGCGATTCCGTCGGCGGTACCGCGGAAATCTGCGTATTGGGCATCCCGGCAGGCGTCGGCAACCCGTTCTTCGATTCCGTCGAGTCCGTGCTGGCGCACATTCTCTTCTCAGTTCCTGCCATCAAGGGATTGGAATTCGGCAGCGGCTTCGGCATCGCAGAGATGCTTGGTTCGGAAGCGAATGATTCCTATTATTATGACGGCGATCAAATCAAGACCCGCACAAACCATAACGGCGGCATTTTGGGCGGCATCACGGACGGCATGCCGATCATCTACAAAGTGGCGATCAAGCCACCAGCTTCCATCACAAAACTGCAGCAGACCATCAATATCGAAGACAAAACAGCTGCGGAACTATCGGTTGAAGGCAGACACGATCCGATCATTGTGCCGCGTGCCATTCCTGTATTGGAAGCCGTGACGGCAATTGCGATTCTGGATCAGCTGTTGGATTCAAAATTCTACAAATACGACTGAGAACGGAGTGGAAGGCGAGTATGATGGATTTAGAAGACTATCGTAAAGAGTTGGATGCCCTTGACCAAGAGCTTGTGGCCCTGTTCGAGAAACGGATGCACATTTCCCAAGGCATCGGCAATTACAAGCTGGCCCATGATTTGCCCATCTTTGACGAAGGCCGTGAGCAGCTTGTCATCGAACAGAATCTTACCCATCTGAAGAGTGATGATTTTGCGGTGCAGACCCATCATTTCCTGGATACGGTCATGGATCTTTCGAAAGAAGTCCAGAAGGATGTCCGGGCAGCTTCGAACGATTACGAGCAGATTTTTGCGATCCACGATCCAAAAGCGCAGGCGCAAATCGGGTACTTCGGGGAAACGGGCTCCTTCTGCGAGGAAGCGATGTTGGCCTATTTCAAGGAAGCACCCCGCGATCCGAAAAACTACCATACTTTCGAATCGCTGTTCCTTGGCATCCAGAACGGGGAAATCGATTATGGCGTTCTGCCTATAGAGAACTCTTCCACAGGTGCGATTTCACAAGTTCTCGATCTGTTGTACAAATATGGCCTTTCCATTGTGGGCGAGCAATACATCAAAATCGAGCAGCATCTGATCGGCCTGGAAGGGACCGATTTGGGTCAAATCGAGGAAGTCTATTCGCACCCGCAAGGTTTCCAGCAGTCCACCGATTATTTCAAGGACCACGAGCAGTGGCGTCAGATCCCTTTCCACAGCACATCCGACAGCGCCAAAATGGTGAAGGATTCCGGCGATGCGCACAAGGGTGCCATCGCCAGCAGAAGGGCCGCACAGATTCATGGTCTAGCCATCTTGGCGGAGAGCATCCAGAATCAGAGCGAAAACACGACCCGCTTCATTATCGTCGGAAAGGACCTCGAGTCGAATCCGCGTTGCAACAAAGTCAGTGTGGTATTTTCTTTGGATAATCAAGCCGGGACGCTGTTCAAGTTGTTGCGCCATTTTGCAAGGTACCACATCAATCTGATCAAAATCGAATCCCGCCCTGTTGAAGGTGAAAAATGGGAATACCTGTTGTATCTGGATTTCGAAGGTAACATCGCCGATGAGAACGTCCACGAAGCCTTGCGCTTCATCCATCGGAGCAGCGTCTACTTCCGCTTGTTGGGCTGCTATCTAGCAGCGACCGAAAACAAGTAAGCAACGCACGCCATTGTTACGAGAAAAGACTGGAAAGCCAGCAACGACCGCTTCGTGCGGGGGTTGCTGGCTTTTTGTTTTTTTCAGATTCTTGCAGTCCGGGGCAAAAATGGGTACTATGTAGGAGGAGAACGCGTAACGGAAGGGTGAAGTTTGTGAAAGCAGCAGAGAGACGAAATGAAATCATCAAATTATTGGAAGCAACCGATCAACCGGTGAATGCCACCCAACTGGCTGAACTGTTATCGGTCAGCCGTCAGGTCATCGTGGGCGATATCGCATTGATTCGGGCCAAAGGGATTGAAATTTTGGCAACACCAAGGGGCTATCTTTCCGCGAATGCATTCAAGGGCGAAGGAAGTCTGTTCACAAGCAAAATTGCCTGCCAGCATACGCGAGCCGAAACAGTGACGGAACTGAACATCATCGTGGACAATGGCGGGGAGGTCGTGGATGTCCAGGTCGAGCATCCCGTCTATGGTACTTTGACTGGAGAACTGCATATCCGATCGCGCCATGATGTCATCGACTTCATGAAAAAAATCGCATCAAACGAAGCAGCAATGCTGTCTTCGCTGACGGGCGGCGTACATCTGCACACGCTCGCCTGCAAAGATGAAGAAACATTCCTGCGCATCAAGAATGAACTGCAGGAGGCGGGCATCCTCTATTCCGGCTGAAAACCTATGAAAATAAGCTTGACAACTCCTGAAAAGATTATATAATATATTACAACTGTCAAGACAGTTGTAAACATCTTTGGAGGGATTGGCGAAATGAATACACGTACACAAACGAAACACATCACGATAGCTGCTCTACTGATTGCGATAGGGATCTTGATACCGATGATCTCTCCTTTGAAAATAATTCTGGAACCGGCATCCTTCACATTGGCTAGCCATGTGGCTACGATGATTGCTATGTTCCTTTCACCCGGCATCGCGGTGGCGGTTGCTTTTGGGACTGCTGTCGGCTTCATGTTGGGCGGCTTTCCGTTGGTCGTAGTCCTGCGTGCGGCAACGCACATGATCTTTTCTTATTTCGGTGCGAAATACATCCAAAAGCATCCGGAGATGGCGTACGATATCAAAAAATCATTGCTCTTCAGCTTGGTGCTTGGCATAGTGCACGCTGGCTGCGAAGTTATCGTCGTGAGCCTGTTCTACTTTGCAGGAAACCTTACAGAAGCGTATTACGATAAAGGCCTGATTTCTTCCGTCATGCTGCTGGTCGGCGTCGGAACCGTCATCCACAGCATGGTCGACTATTGGTTGGCCCAAATCGTCTGGAAAACAGTCGGCAAAAAAGCACTGCCTGTGCGTTCCGTGTAGGCTGGAATATGAAACAAATGAAAAGGACGCATCCCGGATTCAATTGCGGGATGCGTCCTTTTTTCGTTGTGTCGATTAAGAAGACCTGAACTTTTAGACCATTTGTCGGGCTTCGGCCCAGGACGGTGATTCCGAATGTCGAGAGAACTCGCATTTGTCGACATTCAGGATACCGAAAAGCGCAAAAAACCCGACAGATCATCCTTTTGTCGGGCTTCGGCCCAGGACGGAGATCGCGAATGTCGAGAGATCATGCATTTGTCGACATTCCGGATACCGAAAAGCGCAGAACACCCGACAGATCATCCTTTTGTCGGGCTTCGGCCCAGGACGGTGATCCCGAATGTCGAGAGAACTCGCATACTATGTTCGGATGCAGGGCACAAACACAAGCAGGAGGCTGGGGAAAAACCCCCAGCCTCCTGCTTGTGTGTAACAGTTTTCATCCGATTATTATCAACCGTTGGCGATCAAAAATTCGCCTTTTTTGCGGTCGTAGATGAAAACTTCACCGGTCTCAATGATGTAATGCCAGCCGCTGATTTTCAGCTTGCCTGCTTTCATTTTTTCGGCTATGTAAGGGAATGATATCAGATGCTTCAGCTGCTCCACGACATTGCCTTGCTCCATCATCCAAGCCCGTGCTTCGGGTTCGGATTCAGGAATGTCGTTCAGGACGCGGTCGCGCACCGGATGGATCAGTTCCAGCCATTTGCGTGTATGCGGCAACTCCTCGAGTTTGCCTTCCGGATGCAGGCAAGCAGCACAGCCGCCGCAGTTGGAATGACCACAAATGATGATGTTCTCGACGCCCAGTGCCAGTACGGCATACTCGATAGCGGATGTCGTTGCTACGTATTCGGTAGTCATCCGGTAAGGCGGAACGATGTTGGCGATGTTGCGGATGATGAACAATTCCCCCGGTAACGTTCCGGTGATCATATTTGGATCGATACGCGAATCGGAACAGGATATGAAAAGGGTATGAGGTTTCTGCGAAGCTTTAAGATCTTTGAATAGCTCACGATGAGATTCAAAATCCCCTCTCCTGAAATTGACGATTCCTTCTAATAATTTTTCCATACTCATACCTTCTTTCTGAAATGATTATCCGAACAGCATTTGTGCAAATTGCACGATGATCGGGATGGTAAATAAAGACAATAAAGTGGTCAGGACCACGAGCCGCGCGCCGTATTCGTAGTCGCCGCCGAACAACCGGCCAAGAATGGCGGTGTTCGTTGCGGCCGGTGCGCAGGAAGCGATTGTCAGGACGATTTCAACCATATAGTTGTCGATCGGCAACAAATAAATGATTCCGATCGATACGCTGGCGGTGACGACCAAACGCAGGAAAGTTGTCCAATATGCTTTCGGAAAAGCAAACAATTCCGAAAAATTGCTGTTGGCGATGTAGCTGCCGAGTATGATCATGGCCAGCGGTGTATTCAATGCGGCCAAGCTGTCGACGGATTTCCAAAGAAAAGCCGGGATCGGCAGCCGGCTGATGTAGATGGACAGACCGATGGCAGCCCCGATCATTCCGGGATTGAGCAGGGTCTGGCGCAAAGTCATCGCTTTTTTATCGCCTGATATCAGGTATTGGCCGTAGGTCCATTGGGTGACGTTGTTGGCCATGATATAGCCGGACATGAAAAAAACACCCTCATAGCCCACGGTTGCGAGTACCAGTGGGATGCCGACAAAGCCGGCATTCGGGAAAATCGTAGCATATTTATCGATACGATCCTCTTTTTTCAACACGAAATGGACAATGAATGCGCGGACGGAAATTGTCAGAAAAGCCGCCAATGTCGCCCATAACAACAGCTTCAAACGTTGGGCATCAAATGCAGCATTAAACGAGGTGATCATGGTCGCCGGCATCACGAACAAGGAAAGGATAGTCGATATCTGACGCGTACCTTCGCTGGTGATGACATTCGATCGGATCAGAATAAAACCAAAGAACATGATAGTGAACATGGTCAGCAGCTGTTGGAAAACGATGCTTATCAAAGTGGCGCGGAACTCCTTTCAAGTAGGGAAGCAAAATTTCAGTTTTTACTGTCCTTCCATGATAACACACCACGTTATATAATTTTAAGGAAATTCTCATAAATGTCTAGTATAATGAATTGGTATGAATCATAACAAACAACAGCGTAAGCTGAAGAATGGAGAATATAGATGGCAAAAGTGGAAAGTTTTGAATTGGATCATGATCTGGTGAAGGCTCCGTATGTCCGCCAAGCAGGATTTGAAGTGCACGAGACAGGTGCTGTCGTCACAAAATTCGATCTGCGTTTTGTGCAGCCAAATCAGGATGCGTTGCCGACGGGAGCTATGCATACTTTGGAGCACCTTTTGGCGATCAATATCCGCGATTATGTGGATGGCGTCATCGATTTGTCGCCGATGGGATGCCGCACCGGTTTTTACATGATCTGTTGGGGTGAACATGCTCCCGAAGAAATCGCTTCTGCTTTGGAAAAAGTGTTGCGGATTGTATTGGAAACGACAGTAGTCCCGGCAACGACCGCCAAGGAATGCGGAAATTACCGCGATCATTCCTTGTTCGGCGCACAAGAATACGCTAAGCAAGTGTTGGCGGCCGGCATCAGCCGCGACCCGTTCACGCGTACGGTTTAGAAACTCAGGGAGGATTGACGTTATGACTAAAGAATTGATCGTAAGGACAGGGCCGCAAGAATACGAATGCAGAGAAGGAGTCCTCACGACTTTGCCGAAACGATTGGAGGAGCGCTTCGTCAAAAATGTGCTGATCGTGCACGGCACCATATCCTGGCAAAAAGCACGGCCCTACCTTGAAGACCTCTATCAAAATGATTTTGCGATCACTGAAGTGGCTTTTTCGGGCGAATGCAGCTTTGAGGAAGTCGATCGCATAGTCGGCTTGGCGGAACAGTACAAAAGCGATGCGATTATCGGTGTCGGCGGAGGGAAAATCATGGATGCAGTGAAATATGCAGCTGCGAAAGCGGAAGGGATATTGAACGTAATGGTGCCGACGTTAGCGAGCAACTGTGCACCCTGGACGCCGCTGAGTGTCATGTACACCGAGGATGGTGTGTTCATCCGTTACGATTTCCTGCAGCAACAAGCTTCGCTCTTGTTGTTGGAACCACGTTTGATCATCGATTCGCCGAAAGATTTCTTCGTGGCCGGATTGGCGGATACGCTGGCAAAATGGTACGAATCGGACGAAATCCTTTCCTTGCCTGAGAATGCCCAACAACCGATGCTGATGATGGCACGACAAGCGGCATCTATCTGCCGACAAAGCATCTTGGATCACGCCGAGTTGGCGATCGCAAGTCTGGAAGCAGGTGAAGTGACGGAAGCTTTTGTGAAGCTTACGGAAGTGATCACTTCCATCAGCGGCATGGTCGGCGGTATGGGGGACGCATTTGCGCGGACGACCATCGCCCATGAAATCCATGATGCCATCACCAACTTCCCGGAATCGCATCATTTCCTGCACGGTCATAAAGTCGCCTATGGAATCATGGTGCAACTGGCATACGAAAAGAAATGGGCTGAAATCGACAACCTGATCCCGTTTTATGAACATCTCGATCTTCCGAAGAGTCTCCAAAATCTGCATTTGGAGAGACTGGATATGGAAGGAATCATGGAAATCGCCCGACTATCGACAAAACCCGAAGCACCGGCGCATGGCCTGCCTTACGAAGTCACTGCCGAATTGATGGCTGAAGCGATCCAAGCGCTAGAAGACTATATGGCGAAGTTGCCTGAGCTATAATCGGAGTGAATTACTGCACGAACAGACGCCGTGCCATGCCGAGCGATGATCCCTCCGGTTTGGCAAATTCCGGAATAATCGGTATACTGTAAACACGAACAATTACCGGGCAGAAAACCCCATTTATGATAAGCGAGGGATAGTCAATGAACAGTGAAGAATTAGTGTCCAGAGCAAGAATGGCCATGCAGCATGCGTACACCCCGTATTCCCATTTTCCGGTGGGAGCGGCTGTGCTTTACAAGGACGGCGAAGTGATCGAGGGCGTGAATGTGGAAAATGTTTCCTTCGGCGCCACAAACTGCGCAGAGCGGACTGCCTTATTCACAGGTGTGACGCGAGGCTATCACAAAGAGGATGTCGCAGCTATCGCGATTGCGGGTGACACAGAAACCTTCCTCCCGCCTTGCAGTATCTGCCGCCAAGTGATGGTGGAATTGTGCGCATACGAAACGCCAGTCTACCTTTCTGACAAATACGGAAAAATCAAGGAAATGACGCTCAAAGAGCTGGTCCCTTACGCCTTCACCGATTTGGATATGTAAACAATAACTGCGGCCCACCAGTACAAGGTGAGCCGCAGTTGTTTTTATGCTACATTTTCAAAAATAACAGATAAGCCCATGACATCATCAGAAGCAAGTGAGCGCTGATGCCGCCGAGGCAAAGGTAGAGGGTATCCCGTTTCGTTTCATTGATCGTCTGATAAAGGCTGGCGATGAACGTCACCAGATAACTGGACAGATGGACAAGGAACAACAACAGCACCGGGACCGCCATCAGGATCGGGGCAATCAGGCTGATAAGAAATGCAGTGCCCAACAGCAACAGACCAAAAGCGTTCATTCCCGCATATTGCGTCATCCAGTTATGGAAGGCGTGGCGTCTGTGCAAAAAGAAGGTTTTGATGAAGTACGCCAGCAAAGGGTAAAGATAATAGAACGCCAGAAAAAGCAGGAAATTCTTCATGTACCAAACGACCGGTTCAACATGAAAAGTGACGGTCGGCAACAGTGATATCTGGGAAAGCAGATCATACTGATTGACCAGCGCGACCGCAATCCGCGTCACCAAGCCGGCTGAAAGCAACGCCGAAAGGACGAAGGTGAAGTAGCCGTATAGGTTGTGGCTTTCTCTGCGCGATTTTCTCGTCTCCGCAGGGTCTTTCATTTTTTTCCATAAAAAACGCATGTAACGGATGAATTTATTCTTTGCTTCATCGAAAGAAAAGGCTTGCTTCTCAGTGCGCGAACCCGATGCAGCGTCTTCTTCATCTTCATCAGCCGTCAGGTCGACAAAGTTTGCGGTGTTTTCTTCGAATAAGGTGGGTTGATAAAATTCATCTTGAGGGATCGCTTCCGAATCGGAAACATCCGACCCGCACATTGGGCAAATCAAGGCCTCTTTCGGAATACGATTATGGCAATAGATACATATCTTCATTGGATATTCTCCTTCTCGCTGGTAACTAACTTCTAGAATAAGTCAGTTTGTAGGATATAGCAAGGTTATTTTTATGACAAACTTTTTGTAATGGAACGGATATTTCGGTATGATAAAGACAACATAAATGAGAGGAATGATGCCATAATGAAAATGTTACACACTTGCATCCGCGTCCAGCACTTGGATAAATCGATCGCATTCTACAAAGAGGCTTTTGATTTCCACGAGAAGAAGAAACTGGATTACCCTGAGCACAAGTTTTCAATCGTCTATTTAGGGTTGGAAGGCGATGATTATGAGTTGGAGTTGACTTACAATTACGATCATGAAGCTTACAACATCGGTGATGGCTACGGCCATATCGCCATCGGAGTGGATGAATTTGAAGCCCTTCACGAAAAACAGGTTGCTGCCGGATTTAATGTGACGGACTTTAAAGGCTTGCCTGATTCTTCCGTAAGATACTATTTCATCACTGATCCGGATGGCTATAAGGTTGAAGTCATCCAGAATAAATAGGAAGGATCTATGGGAAAAATGGTTAAACAAAAACTGCTTTTCATCGGCGACAGCATCACGGATACCGGGCGCAACCGCAATAATCCTGAGTCGCTGGGGAAGGGATATGTGGCGCTGATCGCAAAAGCGCTCGCGGACAGAGGCGATTCTGAAAACTATCAGCTGATCAACCGTGGCATCAGCGGAAACAAAATCCATGATATAGCGGAACGATGGCACGCGGATTGCGTGGCGCTCGAACCAGATGTCGTCACATTGCTGATCGGCATCAATGATACGTGGCATAATGTCGGTGATAAAGCGATTTTCGCTACCGAACAGTCTGCGGAACAGTTTGAAATGCATTACCGTCATCTGTTGGCTTCCTTGCGGAAAAAATCGGATGCTCGGATCATTCTGATGGAGCCGTTCGTCTTCCCGTATCCGGAAGACCGCAAAACTTGGCGGGCTGATTTGGATCCGAAACAGGTAATCGTCAAACGCCTTGCCGAAGAATTCGATGCCGAATGGATCGGTCTGGATGCTTATCTGAATGCAATCGGCGCAGTTGAGGGTTATGAAACATTATCCAACGATGGCGTCCATCCTACAAAAAAAGGGCACCTGCTTATCTCCGATGCTTGGCTGAAACAATTCGAAGAGGGCAGCAAAAAATAAGAAAGATAGCGTAAAAATCAGATTGTACCGAAAGGTCTTGCTTTCATGATATGGACATGGTAAGATACTTTACATGCGATGAGGCGACGAGCAATCAGGTGGGTTCGCCCATTCCGCGTTAGCGGCGAAGTGATTGCAAATCAAACGGGACATACGTGCTTGCACAACCACAGGATGTGGATGTTTGATGGTGACTGCTGTGAACAGTCCCATCCATGGGTTTTCCCATGCCGTATCAGAAGAAAGGGTCGGAAAGCTGAACACTTAGGTGCTCAGCTTCCCGGCCCTTTCTTTTTGTGTCTTCAGTGTTTTGATCCAGCTCCGGCGAGGGGCGGTTGGCCGGAGCTGGGTCATCCGGATCTACAGGCTTCTCCGGCGAGGAAGGGCTCTCCGGAGAAGCGCCCGGAAATTGGCCGGTTCCTCCGGCCAGAGCAGTTTCATCGGAGCACAGGCCACTGAAGCAGTGCCAATTCAGATGAGGGTCGCCTGGCCGGTGCGCTGGCAGGCAACACCCAACCAGCACCAACTTCAGCAAAAAATAAACCTGTCGCAGATGGCCTTGGAACTGTAAGGGCTTTATTAGGCGCTGTGGCTTCCTTGCGGTATAATCTAAGTAGGAAATTCAGGAAAGATTGGAGGCGTTTCAATTGAAAAAACTGAAATTATGGATACTTTCGCTGCTGTCATTCTCGCTTATGGGTTGTTCATTCTTAACGACGGAAGAAACGAGTGTTTCGCAACAGGACGCAGCCGGTGTGGACAACGTGACGACAGAAATAGCCAAATCGGATGGAGCGGTAGGCTCAGGGTTGTTGATCGGTGAAAAAGTAGTGACTACTGTCAGCCTTTCTTATGAAACTTTGAAATATGATGACTCCATCGCTTACCTGAAGGAGATTGTCGGAAAACATGGAGCTTATGTGGAATACTCCTATGAATCAAGCAACGGTGACATGATCTACACACCTTCTTCGTTGACCCAAAATTATCGCCAAGGCAGCTATACAATCCGGATTCCGAAAGATTCCGTGTCAGCCTTTCTGGATGATCTGGAAGGCGGATTGGGCACGAAAATCAGCGAACAGCAGGGCAATGAAGATGTAACACAACAGTATGAAGACACTGCAACGCGCATCAGCGTACTGCAAAGGAAGGAAGAGCGATTGTTGGCGTTGCTCGAGCAAGCGGAAACGGTCGAAGAGATTCTCGCTATCGAAGATAGTCTCAGTGCTGCCATATCCGAAAGGGAAGTGCTTCAGGCTGAGTTGGACAACATCGATGATTTGGTCGACTATACAGCTTTATACTTGACTGTGTCTGAGCGTTCGCGCATTTTGAACAATCAAGGTGGATCGACGCCATTTTGGGATCGCGTCAAAGATGCATTCATTGATTCGCTTTATGCTTTCTATTATTGGTTACAGGATGCCGCCATCTGGTTTATCTATGCATTGCCGTTCTTCGTGGCCGTTCTGTTAATGTTGTTGCTCCTGTGGGCGATTAAAAAACTGTTCGGCAAAACGATTTGGGGCAAGCGAAGGACCGAAAAGCAACTCCAGGAAAGAAAGCAGATTGAAGAGCGCCGGAAAGAACGCTTTGAGCGGACCCACCCAAGAAAACCGGGTGGAACAACCGTAGCGTCGAAGACCACCGGGACGCCGCCTGCGAAAACTACGAGCACGCCGCAACCGCCAATTCCGCCGACAGAAAAAAACGACCAGCCGGATTTAAAACCGAAAGATAAGGAAGGGGATCCACTCGAACCATGAGGATTCTGCTTGGATAAATAAGAAAAGCTGAACGGGTTCGTTCAGCCCTGATTAAGGAAACACTGTGACCTAATCGGTCAAGTACTCTGTTGTCACAGTGCGACATCAGAGGGCCTCACCATCACAGATGACAAGAACCATGACAAGTCGAACAGTATGTCTTGGCTCGCAGAGACAAGAGGTTCCTTTTTCCTTTTCCGAAGGGCTTACCCGTGAAGCTGGCCATCATTTTAGGTGCAAGAAATATTTTGCAAACGTGTGAAACACCTACGGTGAAGCACTTTTCAATCCGAAAAATTTTATACATTCCTAGTATACCAAAAGAAAGACTGCATCCGGATAGACAACAAATCCGGATGCAGTCTTTTTAATTTACTACAGGAAAGATGGGTTAAATAAGTCCGCTTAAGTGAACTAGAAGAGTGGAATATATGGTAAAATAATAGAATAGGAGGGTATAGATTATGGTAAAAAGAAAACTGTATATCATTTCATTAGATGCATTTGGTGCCAGTGACTTAGAATTTGCCAAGACGCTGCCCCATTTCCAAGAAATTTTGAGCAGAAGCGCACTCGTTAAAGAAGTCGAATCGGTCTATCCGTCTTTGACATATGTTGCTCATACTTCAATCGCAACAGGGATGAATCCGAACCGTCATGGGATCATCCATAATACACATCGGCAACCGGAAAGGCAGTCACCGGACTGGTATTGGTATGCCAAAGAAATAAAGAAGGCGACGTTGTTCGATGTTGCAAAGAAGGCGGGATACACAACCTGTGCTTTGCTATGGCCGGTGACAGGGAAAAGCCCTTCCATCGACTACAACCTCGCGGAAATTTTTCCGAACAGGCCTTGGCAAAATCAGGTGATGGTCTCCGCTTTTGCATCCAGCACTAAATATGCGCTTGAGATGAATAAAAAGTACGGTTCGTTGCGGAATGGGATAGCCCAACCGGAATTGGATGAATTTGTGACTGCGATAGCGGTCGATACGATCAAGACGAAACTGCCGGATCTGCTGGCTGTGCATCTGGTCGACCTGGACAGCATGCGTCACGAATACGGCGTTTTGAGCGATCAGGCAAAAGAAGCGATCGTCCGGATGGATCGCCATCTTGGCCAGATCATCGAGGCGATGAAAGAAATGGATATCTATGAGGATACCGTGTTGGCAGTATTGGGCGATCATTATCAGATCGATACACACACGGTCATCCGCCCGAACCACTTGTTTTTGGACAAAGGCTGGCAGACGATCGATCGCAAAAGGAACATCAAAGACTGGAAAGTGCTGGCGAAAGCTGCGGACGGTGCTTGTTATATTTACCGGAAAGATGTCAGTATCACGAATAAGATGATTTTGGATGCATTGAAAGGGATCGAAGACCGGGTTGAAACCATCCATTCGGCCGCAGAAGCCAGAAAAATGGGTGCGGATGAGAATTGTCTCTTCATTCTGGAAGCAAAAGCCGGTTATTATTTTGAAAGCGATGTGATGTACCCGTTCATGGAAAGCACCGCCAAAAACCTTCCTGACCGAAGATTGCACAGCGCCACGCACGGATTCAGTCCGAAAAAGAAAAAATATGCCACAACATTGATGGTTTCCGGACCCGGAATCGACCAAGCTGCTGTTGTGGAAAATGGCAGGCTGATAGATGAAGGGCCGACCTTTTTGCATGCAATCGGGCTGAAATTTCCGGAACCAACGGATGGAAGAATCATCAATAAAATATTTATGTAGTCCGGGGCTTCACCAGTGGCAAGATCAAGGTGCGGGGCACCTACAGTGGAGCTAAAAAAAACTTTATCGTCAACGTTTGTAAAAAGTAAGTAAACGTCATCCTGAATTGTAAAAATTATGCCACAATCTTTGCAAACCAGGATTTCTACACTATATAATTGTAAGCGTAAACATTTTCCGTGGATTGGAATATTGATTTTGTGAAATAAAAAACAATATTTATCTCTGGGTTTTCATTTTCCTATTTGTAAGTTAATATTCGGGAAATGTTGCAACAACAACCTTGGTCGAATAAATCCTCATTTTTTTTTAATTAAAATATCATTTTTGGAGTTTAGTCGGATTCTATATAGTGATATTCGTTGCTTATTTTTTAGCAGCGTTTACAATGTTGTTTTTATGTAAAAAACCTGTCAAGGGTGAAAGATTATTACTATCAGGAAGAAAGAAGGATTTCAATATATTTATCATGATTTATGGCAAAATCATCTTTAAAATGGTATTATGGATATATATTAAATAAAGGGTCAGGCGTGATCAAAAAAATTATTATGGGATCATTTTATTGCAGCAATATAATTGTAAGGGAAGTGTCTGGATGAGTGCAAAAATGAACATACTTAAAGAGTTGGAAAAGGAAATGTATTTGTTCAACATCGGGGAACATCTTGAAAGCTACCGCTTTTTAGGAAGTAAAAAACGGACCGAGAATGGGATTGAAGGATGGCGGTTCACAGTCTGGGCGCCTCATGCAAAAACCGTCTCTTTGGTAGGGGATTTTACTGAATGGCAACCCGTGGAAATGCAAAAAATAGGCAAAACCGGCGGCTGGTCGCTTTTTGCGGAGGCCGCATCGCAAGGTGACTGCTACAAGTATTATATCGAGGACAAAAACGGCAAAAAGAAATACAAGATCGATCCCTATTCTTTCGCGTATGAAGTTCCGCCAAAAGACGCTTCTGTCGTGTTTGATATGCCCGAGAAAAAATGGAAAGACGGCAGATGGGCCGCAAACAAAAAAAGAAAGTCGATCTATCAAAAACCGCTTAATATTTATGAAGTGCATTTCAGTTCATGGAAAAAGCATGATGATGGCAGTTGGTATTCCTTTAAGGACCTTACTGAAACGTTGATTCCATATGTGAAGGAAATGGGCTATACGCACATCGAATTCATGCCTTTGATGGAACATCCGTTGGAAGCTTCTTGGGGTTATCAAATCACCGGGTATTTCGCGGTCGCTGCCCGTTATGGCAATTTGCTTGAGTTGAGGGATTTCGTAGAAGAAGCGCATAAAGAAGGTGTCGGGGTCATCATGGATTGGGTTCCCGGACATTTCTGCAAAAATGATTATGCGTTATCCTATTTCGATGGTACGCCGACTTTTGAGTATGCCGATCCGAATCGTGCAATCAATAACCGTTGGGGAACGCTGAATTTTGACTTGGGTAAAGCACAAGTGCACAGCTTCCTGATTTCGAACGCCATTTTCTGGCTGCAAGAGTTCCATTTCGACGGAATCCGTGTCGATGCCGTTTCGAATATGCTTTATCTTGATTATGATGAAGGTCCATGGACGCCGAATGAAGATGGCAGCAATCATAATCGCCAAGGCATCGAATTCCTGAAGAAGATGAACACAAAAGTCTTCGAACACCATCCGGATACTTACATGATCGCAGAGGAAAGCACTGCTTGGGCCAACGTCACGAAACCGATAGAGACGGGTGGATTGGGCTTCAACTATAAATGGAATATGGGTTGGATGAATGATACCTTGCGTTTCTTTGAAATGGATCCTTTGTTCCGAAAAGATAATTTCAACCTGATTACCTTTTCTTTCATGTATGCCTTCAATGAAAACTTTATCCTGCCGATATCCCACGATGAAGTGGTCCATGGGAAACAGTCGCTGTTGGGTAAAATGCCAGGTGACCGCTACAAACAATTTGCGGGCTTACGCACGCTGCAAGCCTACATGATGGCTCATCCAGGCAAAAAATTGAACTTCATGGGTAATGAAATCGGACAATTCCTGGAATGGCGCTTCTACGATCAAATCGAATGGGGTGTTCTGAACAACGAGTTCAATCCGGAGTTCCAGCACTACATCAAGACATTGAATCATCTCTACAAAGATACGAAAGCTTTACATGAAGTCGACGATACGCATACCGGTCTGGAAATTCTGGACGCTGACAATAACTTGGAGTCGGTCCTTTCCTTCGTCAGAACAGGCGAAAAACCGCGCGATTTTCTGATTGTCGTGTGCAACTTCACGCCTGTAGAGCGACGCAATTTCCGCGTGGGCGTTCCATATGAAGGCCATTACGAAGTATTGCTGAATACTGAAATGAAGGAATTCGGAGGTACTTGGACGGAAAATCTGCCGGAAATGGTTACTAGCCTCGATGGTATGAATCGCCAGCCTTTCTCGATCGAATTTACGTTACCTGCATTAGGAGTGTTGTTCATCAAACCAAAACGCGTTTTTGGTGTTAATAAATAATGTCTACTGAATAATTTATAAACCCTATTGTGACAACGCTTTTCGATGTTTTTTGGTATAATAGATGCATGGAATCCAGGGCAAAACACCAAAAA